>DASVWQ010000523.1:0-3481 GCA_036393135.1 Ktedonobacterales bacterium | reverse complement strand
GCATGCCATACATCCTGGGGTTGACGGGCAACATCGCCAGCGGCAAGACCACCGTTGGGCTGATGCTGCTGGAGTTGGGCCTCACGACCTACGTGGACGCCGATCAGGTAGTCCACGAGATGTACCTGCCGGGGCAGCCGCTGCCCGCCGACCTGGCCGCCGCTTTCGGCCCCGACATACTCGATAGCGCCGGCGGAGTGGACCGCCAGAAACTCGGCGCCATCGTCTTCCACTCGCCAGAGCGCATGGCCCAGCTCGAAGCTATCGTCCACCCGCGCGTGCAGGAGGCGCTGCTCGCCAGACTCCGGGCGCTTGGCCCCGACGACATCGGCGCGCTCGACGCCGTGAAGTTGGTGGAATCGGGCTACGCGCCCTTCTGTCAGGGCCTCTGGATCATCACCTGTCCGCCGGAGGTCCAGTTCGAGCGCCTCACCCAGCAGCGCGGCCTCAGCGCCGAGGAAGCCCGCGCCCGTCTCGCCGCTCAGCCTCCCATCGAAGCGAAGCTGCCGCTGGCGACCGCCGTCATTCACAACGACGGCTCGCTAGAGGACCTGCGCCAGCAAGTGACGGACGCCTGGCGCGCGTTCACAGCGAGCCTCGCCGGGCAGACGCCGCCCTTCTGAGCCACAGCGGCGCGTGTCGCCCACATCGGAGAATTCATCACGCATGGAGAACCAACCCATCGTCGCGCCACATGACGCGAACGACGCCATCCCGCAGCGTCGCACCGTCATCGTCTGCACCCTCGGCCCCGCGAGCTGCGACGAGCGGCAGATCGAGGCGCTGGCCCGCGCCGGAATGGATGTCGCGCGCATCAACTTTTCGCATGGCACGCACGAGGAACACGCCGAGACCATCGCCCGCGTGCGCCGCGTCGAGGAGCGCGTCGGCCACCCCATCGCCATCCTGCAAGACCTGCAAGGGCCGAAGATTCGCATCGGCGCGCTCACTGGCCACAAGGCTATCCTGCTGCACGACGGCCAGAGCTTCACCATCACCACCCGCCAGATCACCGGCGACGCGACCACCGTCTCGACCACCTACACCGCGCTGACCCGCGACGTGAAGCCTGACGACCGCATCCTGCTGGCCGATGGCAGCATCGAGCTGCGCGTCGTCTCGGTTAGCGCGAAGGATGTCCTGACGACGGTGACGCACGGCGGCCCGCTCTCGGAGCATCAGGGCATCAACCTGCCCGGCGTCAATGTCAGCGCGCCCGCCCTCACCGACAAGGATCGCGCCGACCTCCGCTTCGGTGTGCGCCACGGCGTAGACTACATCGCGCTCAGCTTCGTGCGCCGCTCGGATGATGTGCGCAGCGCCAAGGCCGCCATCGCCGAGGAGATTGCCGCCAACCCCGACCGCGCCCAGCCGCGCGGCCCGAAGGGGCTGCACCCCTCGGTCTACGTCGCCGACGCCACGATCCCGCTGATCGCCAAACTGGAGAAGCCCGAGGCCATCGCCAACCTCGACTCGATCCTGCTGGCCGCCGATGGGGTGATGGTGGCGCGCGGCGACCTTGGCGTGGAAATGCCGCTGGAGCAGGTGCCGCTGATCCAGAAGAGGATCATCGCTCGCGCCAACCAGCTTGGCCTGCCTGTCATCACCGCGACCCAGATGCTCGAGTCGATGATTACCCACGCCCGCCCGACGCGGGCCGAAGCGAGCGACGTAGCCAACGCTATCCTCGACGGGACGGACGCCGTAATGCTGAGCGCCGAGACGGCGGTTGGCGAGTTTCCCGTCGAGACGGTCCGCGTGATGTCGCGCATCGCCATCCAGGCCGAGACCGCCTGCCCACACGGCAATCAGGACACCAGGCGTGGCGACAAGGCGCAGGCGGTGGCCAGCGCCGCCTATACCCTGGCCAAAGAGGCGGGCGCCCGGCTGATCGTCGTCTTCACCCGCACAGGAACCTCCGCCCAACTCATCTCGAAGGTGCGTCCCTCCATGCCGATCATCGCCTTCTCGCCCTTCGAGACGGTCTACCATCGGTTGGCGCTCTGGTGGGGCGTGACCCCGCGCTACAACGAGCTGACGGGCAGCATCGAGGACCGCATCGCCTCCGCCGACCTCGCGCTGCGCGAGGCGGGGATGGCGCAGGTCGGCGACGAGGTGGTCATCATGGGTGGCATGCCCTCGATTGGCCGCACCCGTACCAACTTCGTCAAGCTGCACAGAATAGGTGAATTGGACGAGCGTCTGGCGTGACCCGCGCCACACCCCGCCATTCCCACGGGTGGTACACTACGGCCAGATACCAGCCCGGCGACCGCGTGGGCGACGCCCGCGTGATGATAGCGTGATGACAGCGATTTCCTGGTGAACGCTGGGAGGGCGGACTGATGCCAATTAGTGACGCGCTTGCCAATCCCGTGAGCAGTGACGCGATTCTGGCGCTGGTGGCGGCGCTGGGGCTTAGCTCGACCGCCGGCCTGCGCGCTGTCGCGACGCTCTTCGCCATTGGCGTCGTCAGCGACATTTCCATCGGCGGGCAACCGCTGCTGCCGCTTCAGGGCAACTTCCACGTGCTCGGCTCGACGCCTGTGCTCATCGTGCTGGGCGTTCTCACGGTCGTCGAGATCATCATCGACAAGTTTCCCGTTCTGGATAGCCTGAATGACATCATCCACACGGTCATTCGCCCGGTCGTCGGCGGCGTGATTGTCGCGGGCACCGCAAACTCCCTCAGCGACACCAATGTCTGGGTCGCGGCGGCGGTGGGCGCCATCCTGGCCTTCTCCGTGCACGCCACCAAGTCCACCACCCGCGTCGCTTCGACCGCGACCACAGCGGGCGTGGGCAATCCCATCATCTCCGTGATCGAGGACCTGCTCTCGGTTGGCTCGATCTTGCTGGTGGTAGTGGCGAAGGCGCTGGCGATCCTGGTGGCGCCCATTCTGGGCCTCATCCTCCTGATCGCCGCGATTGTCATCGCGGTGATCGTCGCGCTGCTGGCCTGGCGCATCAGTGTCGCCATCGTGCGCGTCTTCAAGGGGCCGCCACAGCCCAGGGCCGCCGCAACTGCCGCCGCAGCAGCAGCCGGAGCGGGCGGCGCGACACTGGAGCAGCCCGCCGAGTAGCCGCCGGGGGCGCTCATTTCAGCAATCTGTAGCCATTACCTCCGCGTCTGGCCCGACGGCGGCGCGGACGCGGAGAGAGAGGACGCCATGCCACGCGCCGATGGACGCGCCAATGACCAGCTACGCCCGGTCACGATTACCGTTGACTATATCAAGCATGCCGAAGGGTCGGCGCTGATCGAATTTGGCGATACCCGCGTGCTATGCGTCGCCACCATCGAAGACCGCGTACCCGCGTTTCTGGAGGGGCGCGGCCAGGGTTGGGTGACGGCGGAGTATGCGATGCTGCCACGCGCGGGCAATACCCGCTCGCAGCGCGAGAGTGTCGCGGGCAAGATCGGCGGGCGCACCCACGAGATCCAGCGGCTGATTGGCCGCTCGCTGCGCGCCGCGCTGGA
>DASVWQ010000522.1:0-3235 GCA_036393135.1 Ktedonobacterales bacterium | reverse complement strand
ACATCGCGTCGAGCAGTTCCTGGGAAGCTCCGAGCTGCTTTGCCAAAGCAGTATGGGACGACTTTCAATAGTGGCAGTCGTTGATTTGCGACACCCGCACGGCCAGCAACTCTTTCAGCCGCTTATCCACTGTGCCGGTGTTGAAGATCGCTTGCATGTGGTCGGCGGCCGTCCGCATGATCTCTGGGCGCAGGGCCATCGTGCGGAACATGTTGGGCATGGCGCCGCGCTCGCGCTGGAACCGTTCCAGCGTCTCGCGCGCCTCTGGGGCCGCCTCGTCAACGGTCAGCGGACGAATCCGCGCTTTGGCCAACTCTCGCCTCCTGTGCGCCTCAGCCCTGGGGGCTGGCGTTGGCTTCGGGTGGCGCGGTTAGGCGCTTCTCGAAGCGGCGGTAGATCGCGCGGGCGCGTGAGGTGACACGCCCGTTGACATCATGGCAGACACCCTCGACGAAAAACAACTGTTTGCCGCCGCTCACCACGCTCGCCTCGAAGGTCAACGGCGTGTCGTAGGCGGGATGTTCGAAGGTCACATCGAGCGAGACTGTCACCTGTGGGCGCACGCCGTGGGTCAGCGAGGCCACCGCCGCGCCGGTAATGATGTCGAAGATGTAGGCCTGCACGGCGCCCGTCACTGCGCGCCCGCCAACGCCCGCGCCGCGATGGTGGTCGCCCGCCTCGAAGTAGCAGGTGGCGTGGCCATCGGAGCTTTCGGTGATGCGGGCGCCCATCCAGCGGATGAAATCACGTTGGTTCCAGTATTCGTAAAACGGTTGGTCGGGCGTCGCCTCATCGGGGGTCGCGGGGGTCGCGGCGCCATCGTGTTCATCCGCCATCTAGCGCTGCTCCTGACCCAGCGCGCGGCGTGTCACCCACCAGGCGGCGGGCAGCAGCAGCGCGGCGGCGAGCAGCTTCAGGGCGTCACCAGGGAGGAACGGCCACAGCCCCAGGGCGATGACATGATTCCAGCCGACGAAGCGCGCCAGCCAGGGCAGCCCGCCAGCGTAGATCGCGGCTTCACCGATCAGCATCGCGCCTATCGCGGATGGCAGCGAGCGGCCCCAGCCATGCTCGGCGAGCCAGCCGACGGCAATGGCGGCGAAGATGAAGCCCACGAGATAGCCGTAACTGAAGGCGCCTGGCGCGGCGGCGAAGACTGGCAGCCCGGCCGCACCCGCCAGCAGATAGGACACGACCGTCGCGACGCCACGCCGCATCCCATAGGCCGCCGCCAGCAGCAGGACGGCGAAGGTTTGGCCGGTGACTGGCACGGGGGTAAAGGGTAGCGGGATGATGACGTGCGCGCTCAGCGCCAACGCCACGACGCCGCCAACGAGCAGCGCGGCCTCGCGGGCCACCGGCGCGGCCTGGGCGTGGGAGGTAGCGCGGCGAGCGATGAGAACATCAGCCAGTGTCTTGCGTTGGCTATCTGGCGCGATCATGCGGTGGTTTCCTCCGGCAGAGCGAGTATTCATGCCTGACGCCGGGCAAGCTCCCGGCGCACAAAGCATGTGTTGCGGCGTGGACGCCGATGACGCCCGACACAGTATAGCCTATCGGCCCAGCGCGCCGCTTGCCTGTGCCCTGGATGCGCCAGCGGCTCTCATTGCGCGCTCATGCGGCGTTCATCGGGAATTCATACCGGAATGGCGGCGCCCCTATATGTCCCATTCCGCTTGCCGTGGGTATTCGTTGCGCTTAGACTGCCTAATGCCACGTGCGCGCGTCGTGTTTGCCGCCGTGGCCGCCGTTTGCGCCCGCAGGATGGCGTATGGCGTCGATGGCTGGAGCGCGTCGCGTGTGGCCGGATACTCCAGGAGGTGCGATCGATGGGCAGGGACTCGCAAGGTGGTTCTTACGACGATAACGCGCGAGGCAATAGTGCGCCGCGCGAGAACGCGTCTGGACGACCAAGTCGATCATCGGGCGAGCGTCCCGCTCCGCCGCCGAACTCTCCGAGCCGCGCGGGAGGGATGTCGCGCGGCAGCGGCTCGATGGGCGCGCAGCGTCCGAGTGGCCGTCCTGGCTCCGATCCGAACGCCCCGCGCACACCCAGCGGCGGCCTCATCCGCCGGGCTGGTCCGCCGTCAGATTCGGGACATGGCGCGACCCCGCCCAGGCGCTCCGCACGCCCGAACGACACGCCTCCTCGCGCCAGCGGCTATCAGCCCGCGCGCGGTGGACGCGACGATTTCGATGAGGACGACGGCGCCGACTCGCATAGCTCCTGGGGGCGCGGGGCAGGTGGCCGCGCCCGTGACTTCACACGCAACATGTCGCGTCAGCTCAGCGCGATGCTGGAGACGGCGCGCGGCGCGATGCGCGGGCGGCGTGACGCTGATAACGATAGCCGCGATGACTCGCGCATGGACTCGCGCGCGAATCCCCGCTACGACTCGCGTAAGGACATGCGGATGGATTCTGGCTATGGACCATCCGCGCAGATGGGGGCGATGGGGCCGACGACGGCGGAGACGCAGGCCCTGCCCGCGCCTGACAGCTATCGCCGCTCGCGGTTGCGACTGCGGGCGCGCAAGTGGCGACTGGGACGGCACAATCCCCGCGCCATCTGGTACGCTGTCGGCTTCGCGTTGACCGCTGCCGTGCTGGTCTCGCTGGTTGGCGCGGGCACAGGCGGCGCCTATTACGCTTTCACGTATTACAGCCAGCACCAGGCGGACATCGCCGCCGTCGCGTCGTCGGCGGAACTGGGCAGCACGACCATCTACGACCGCAACGGTAACGTCCTGTACACTGTGCCGAAATCCACTGGCGTCAACATTTACCTGAGCTACAAGCAGAACGACATCGGCGACAATGTTATGAACGCGACCGTCGCGACCGAAGACCATACCTTCTGGGACGCGACAAACATCGGCATTGACTGGACCAGTATCTTCCGCTCACTGCTGGTGGACGCGGGCAGCGGCAGCGCGAGCCAGGGTGGCTCGACTATTACCCAGCAACTGGTCAAGAACCTCGTGCTGCACGACACTGCCAAGGCCCTCCAGCGCAAGATCAATGAGGCGATTCTCTCCGTCGGCATTACCACAAGCGGGGTCTATCCGAAGTGGAAAATCCTGGAGATGTACCTGAACACCATCGACTATTCTGATGGCAATCTGGGCATCGAGGCGGCGGCGGAGAACTACTTCGGCATTCAGCCGATCAAGGACGCGACGAAGTGCGGCAACCAGACATTCTCCAAGCCGCGCACCTGCTGGGCGAACCAGCA
>DASVWQ010000521.1:0-2588 GCA_036393135.1 Ktedonobacterales bacterium | reverse complement strand
TGGGCCAACCAGGCGGATGAGCGCCTGCTCGCCGCTGGCCAGCATCCGCGCAGCGCGGGGCGCGCCAAGCTGTCCAGAGTGCGCCGCCCGTGCGAACGAGATGAAGCCCTGCGCGAGATGGCGGAAGGCCGTCTCTGGCAGGGGTGGCACGCGCGTCTGCGCCTGCGCGCGAATGGCGCCGTCTGGCGAGACGAGCGCGGCGGCGCAGGGGCGGGCGATGGCCGAGACGAGCGCGGCCAGGGCGGCTTGCGCGTCGCGGGCGGGTTGCGCGGCGGCCATGCCGCCAGTCATGCGCGCCGCCGGAGTCAGCGACCCGGTGATCGTTGGCTGTGAGGGTGGGGCCGTCGGTTCGTAGAGCGCTCCACTGCTCTGGTCGCTCGACGGCGCGGAGATGCGCGGACTGGCGGACGCCGAGGCCAGGCCCGCATCGCGCTTGAGCAGAGCGTCGAAGATCAGCGCCGAGACGGGCTGGCTGATGTTGCGCTCGAATTGCGGTGGAATCGGCGCGGGCGCGGCCATCTGCGCGGGCGACGCGCACATCGCGAAGAACGCCTGCTCGCCGCGCAGCCCGCCGTAGACAGCGGAGACCAGTTCGCCGCGCTCGAAGACCAGTTGCCCGACCTGTTCGGCCAGCCGCACCTGGACGGCGACATCCTGGCGGCCCAGGCTGATGACCTGCGTGATTTCCAGCAGATCGTAGCCGATGCCCTGCGCCGTCGTATCCAGCGCCTTGCGTAGCTCATGCTTGAGCGTCGCCAGGTCAAAGGGCTTCTCCATGAAGGCGACGACGCCGTTGCGAAAAGCCTCCTGCCGCGCGCTGGGCGAGCCGAATGCGGTCATCATGATGACGCGCGGTTGCGGGCGCTGCTCACGCAGCCAGGTCAGGAGCTGGAAGCCATCCATTCCCGGCATCTGGATGTCGCTGATGACGCAATCGTAGGATGCGTCGGCCATCCGGCGGCGCGCGTCGTCGGCGGTGAGGGCGCCGTCGGCGGCGTAGTTCTCGCGGCGCAGCGAGGTGACGAGGCTCCAGTTCAGGTTCTCCTCGTCATCAACCACCAGCACGCGCCACGCGCGCGGCCCAGCCGTCAATCCACCAGTGCTAGTCTGTGTCATGCGCGCCCTCCCTACCTGCTACCTCCAGGGGACCAGTCGGAAACTCGTCCGCCGGTAGCTCGCGTGTCTCCGCCATAGTCGGAAATGTGATCGACACCAGCGAGCCACGTCCTGGCGCGCTGGTCATGCGCAGCCGCGCCTGGTGCTGGCGAACGATGCTGCTGACCACCATCAGTCCCAGCCCCATGCCACCAGGTTTGTCACTCTGCCCTGGTCGCATCGCGACCTGCATCCGCTCAGTGGACATGCCGATTCCCGTATCTTCGATCTGGATGATGTTGCGCCCGCGCGTGTCCAGCCGCGCCCGTAGCGACAGCGTTCCTCCGTTCGGCATTGCCTGGATGGCGTTCATCACCAGATTCACGAGCATCTGCTGGATCAGGTCGGCGTCGGCGCGAATCGACCCAGAGCGCGGTGTCACATGCGTTACAATCGTCACACCGCGCCGCGCCGCCTCCGGCTGGAACATCTGCGCGACCCGTTCCAGCGCTGCGGCTGGCTCCAGCGGGCGCATCGGTTGGGCGCGCAGTCGCGCTACCTGCGACATGGAATTGAGCAGGCGACTCAGGCGGTCGATCTCCTCAGTAATGCGCGAGACGTAGGCTCGCCCCACCTCGTCGAGCGGCGCCGCCTCGTCCAGCCCTTGCGCCAGAGCGCGCATCGCTGAGAGCGGATTGCGCACCTCATGGACGATGAGCGACATCACGCGCTCGATGGTCGCCTGCTCCTCTTGCGCTCGCACGATGCGGATGGCGCCGCTGGGCAGCTGGAAGTGGCTGACGGTCAGCACATAGCTGGCGTTGTCGAGCATGAAGGAGGCGGCGCCACGTTGCACCAGCGTAGCGATGACCTCGGCGCCGAGCGTCTCGAACGCGCTGCGCCCGACCAGTGAATCGGCGCCGACATCGCCCAGCAATGGATTGCGCTCGTCTACCGCGAGGATATTCCAGTGCTCGTCCACGAGGAGGTAGCCAGCGTCATCTACGGTGCGCAGCTCCTCCGCCTGTTGGTCTGTCATCGGCCTTCCTGTCGCAGCTACAGGCGCGCGTACCGGCGACGCGCTGGGGGGACAGCCTAGCGAGAAGTCAGGTCGTTCGGATGTGACGGGTCATTCACTTGCATAGACGGATAAGACCGCGCGCAGTATTCTATCGCACGGGAACCTGCGGCGGCAAACGGGCTGGGACGGTCACTTGCCGCGCGGCGCGGCTTCGGGCGTGTGGATGAAAAGGCCAGCCGGTGTCGCGCGCGGCACGATGACAGTTAGCGCTTGCGGCGCGACGGTGAAGGTCATTGGTAGCGAGCCAATCACCTCGCCATCCACCTGCACCGGCACCGACCGCCTGGCGTCCAGCCGCACATACTGCGTGCGCTCATAGCGGACGCGCGGCCCGGCGGTGGGCATGCGCAGCAGCGCGCGGGATAGCACGCCGATCCGGTGGAAGATGCCGCCGGAACCGACGACTACGACA
>DASVWQ010000520.1:0-8607 GCA_036393135.1 Ktedonobacterales bacterium | reverse complement strand
AGTAGGCGCAGCGCGCCGCCGACTTGTATAATGCGGATGATTCCCCGGCGCGTGTCAGCGCCGCAGGGGAGACATTGCGCACGCGCGACGGCGAACGTTCGCGAGGGAACGTGCGCTAGCGAGGGCGGATAAGAGCATGAGCTACGTCCCGAACACACCCGCGGAACAGCAGGCGATGCTGCGGGCGATAGGGGCTGAATCGATCGAGGACCTGCTCGCGACGGTCCCGGCGGACGTGCGCCTGAAGCGGCCGCTGGCGCTACCTCCAGCGCTGCGTGAGGCGGATGTGCGGCGCCTGCTGATGAGCCTGGCCGAGCAGAACGCCGACCTCGACCACTACTCCTCATTCCTGGGCGCAGGCAGCTACGATCACGTTCAACCCAGCATTGTGCCACACCTGGCCCGGCGCTCCGAGTTCTACACCTCCTACACACCCTACCAGCCAGAGTTCAGCCAGGGCATCCTCCAGGCTACCTACGAGTTTCAGACGATGGTCTGCCAGATCACCGGAATGGACGCCGCCAACGCCTCGCTCTACGACGGCTCGACCGCTGTGGCCGAGGCCGCGCTGATGGCCGTCGGACCGGGCGGGCGCGGCGAGGTCATCGTCTCACGCGCGCTCGACCCGCAATATCGCGCGACGCTGCGCGCCTATGCTCACACACGCGGCTTCACCATCCACGAGATCGGGCTGGAGGGCGGCGTGACCTCGGCCAGTGAGTTGCGCGCCGCGCTGGGCGCCGACACCAAGGCGGTCATCATCCAGCACCCCAACTTCTTCGGCGCGCTGGAAGATGTCCACGCCATCGAGCAGGCGACTCACGCGACGAAGGCCCTCCTCGTCGTCGCGATCACCGAGCCAGCCTCGCTTGGCGCGCTGGAGCCGCCTGGCGCGTATGGCGCTGACATCGTGGCCGCTGAGGGCATGAGCTTGGGCAACCCCATCGGCTACGGTGGCCCTGCGCTGGGCCTCTTCGCCACCCGCAACGAACTCGTCCGCCGTATGCCAGGGCGTATCGCGGGCAAGACGGTGGACGACCGGGGCCAGGTCGGCTACGCGCTGACCCTCCAGACTCGTGAGCAGCACATCCGCCGCGAGCGCGCCACCTCCAACATCTGCACCAATCAAGAGTTGCTGGCGCTCTTCACGACGATCTACCTGGCGACGCTGGGCAAGCAGGGATTCGCTGAGCTTGGCGCGCAGTGCCTGCGCAAAGCGCACTATGCCCAGCGCGCCATCTGTGCGCTGCCCGGATTCAAGCTCGCCTTTGACCATCCCTACTTCGATGAGTTCGCGGTCACGTGTCCTATCCCGGTCGAGCGCCTCAATGCCGAGTTACGCGACCAGGGCATCATCGGCGGCTACGACCTGAGCCGCGACTATCCTGAACTGGAGAACACCGCGCTATTCTGCGTGACAGAGGCGCGTTCACGCGACGAGATCGAAACGCTGGTCGCGGCGCTGGAAGAAATCGTGGGAGCCGCCGAATGAGCGTAGAATCACTGATCTTTGAACAGGGCGCGCCGGGTCGTTCGATTCCCGTCCTGCCCGCGCTGGACGTGCCGGAGTTGCCGCTCGACCAGCTCATTCCGTCTAACCACCTGCGCGCCGAGCCAGCGCCACTGCCAGAGGTGAGCGAAATCGAGGTGGTGCGCCACTACACCCGCCTCTCCCAGCGCAACTTCGGCGTGGACCTCGGGTTTTATCCGCTCGGCTCCTGCACCATGAAGTACAATCCCAAGATCAACGAGGACATGGCCTCGCTACCCGGCTTCGCGCGGCTGCATCCGCAGGTCGATGACAGTCTCGCCCAGGGCGCCATTCGCCTGCTCTACGAACTGGAGCAGTATATCGCCGAGATCACGGGAATGGCGCGCGTCACGCTCCAGCCATCCGCCGGGGCGCACGGCGAGATTACCGGCCTGATGATCATCAAGGCCTACCACGAGAGTCGCGGCGACACTGCGCGCAATGTCGTCCTGATCCCCGATGGCGCGCATGGCACCAACCCGGCCAGCGCGACCCTCGCCGACTACGTGACGGTCGAGTTGAAGTCCGACGCGCGCGGTGGCGTGGACCTCGCCCACCTGGCGGAGACGCTGAAGGCGCACGAGGGGCGCGTCGCCGCGCTGATGATGACCAACCCCAACACGCTCGGCCTCTTCGATGAGAATATCGTCGAGATCGCGCGCCAGGTCCACGCGGCGGGCGGCCAACTCTACTACGACGGCGCCAACGCCAACGCCATCATGGGCATCACGCGCCCCGGCGACATGGGCTTCGACGTGGTGCATCTCAACCTGCATAAGACGATGAGCACACCCCACGGCGGCGGTGGCCCCGGCGCTGGCCCCATCGGCGTCGCGCCGCACCTGACGGCGTTTCTGCCCGGCCCGCTGCCCGCCAAGGGCGAGGACGGCTCGTACTTCTGGCAGGAGGTTGGCCCACAGTCCATCGGGCGAGTGCGCGCGGGCTGCGGCAACTTCCTCGTGCTGGTGCGCGCGTACACCTACATCCGCAGCAACGGCCCCGACGGCCTGCGCCTCGTCAGCGACTCCGCCGTGCTGAACGCCAACTATATAATGCGCGCGCTAGAGTCGGACTACGATCTGCCATTCAACCGCGCCTGCATGCATGAGTTCGTTCTGTCAGCCGACCGCCAGAAGAAGCTGGGTGTCTCTGCGCTGGACATCGCCAAACGCATCCTCGACTTCAACATGCACCCGCCGACGATCTACTTCCCGCTGATCGTGCATGAGGCGATGATGCTGGAGCCGACCGAGACGGAGACGCGCGAGACGCTCGACGCCTTCATCGCGCTCATGAAGCAGATCGCCCAGGAGGCGCGCGAGAATCCCAGCGTCATCCTGGAGGCGCCGCACAATACGCCCGTGGGCCGCCTGGATCAGACGCTGGCCGCCCGCAAGCCCAACCTGCGCTGGACGCCCGACCGCGAGCCAGCCACCGTCTAGACGCGCCGCGCCACACCGCCAACCCGCCTGCATCGGGCGCGCTGGCAGCGCGGCGCATGCCTGCGACACCATCTCCGCGCTCTGCGTCAGACCGACGCGCGCGGTCTCAGGAGGAGTGAGCGAGCATGCCACCAACAGTCCCGGAACCAGGGCAGCAGACGGCGACTCAATCCGGCGAGATCACCGCTAGGGCCATCGCGCAGTTCGCCGACGCTATCGGTGACGCCAACCCAATCTTCCGCGACGAAGCCGCCGCGAAAGCCGCAGGCTACCGTGGCGTCCCCGCACAGCCAACCTTTATCACCCGCTTCCACATCTCGTTTGGCGAGGCCGGGCTGGACCCGGAGCATACCCAAGTGCTGCATGGTGAGCAGGAGTACGCCTACGAGCGGCCGCTTGTCGCGGGCGAACGGGTCAGCGTGCGGTACGTGGTCGCCAACGTCCGGCAGTCGCGCCGTGCCGATGGCATGGCCATCATCACGCTGGAGCAGGTAATCGAGGTCGGCGATGGCGAGCGCCCCGCCACTGGCAAGGCTATCGTCATCGTCCGCGACATGGCGCCTGGCGGAGCGGGCGAGACCACGACTGGCAAGCAGCTTCCCGATCCAGAGGGCCAGCGCATCCCCGACCTCACCAAACACGTCACGCAGGAGCAGATCAACGCCTACGCCGAGGTCAGCGGCGACCACAACCCCATCCACCTGAACCCGGAGGCGGCGCGCGCAGTCGGTCTGGAGGGAACCATCGCCCACGGCATGCTCAGTATGGCCTTCCTCGGCCAACTCCTGACTGACTGGCTCGCCCAGCCGGGCCGCGCGGGCTGGGTGAGGCGTCTCAATGTGCGCTTCCAGGCGATGGTACGTCCAGGCGACACGCTGACATGCTCCGGCGCGCTGGGCGCGGCCACAGGCGATGAGCAACATGTCGAGCTGTGGATAAACAACCAACGCGGCGAGCGCGTGACCACCGGCTCGGCGGAGGTCGTCTTCGCCCGGTAGCTACCCCGCTATGTCTGACGCGGTGGGGCCATCGTCGCGCCGCCGCGCCAGCCCGCCGATGGCCAGCGCCGCCGCGCCGCCAACCAGCAGTATGCCACCCGTAACTGGCAGCGTCGGAAATGGCTGGGCTTCTTTCGCAAACTGGGTCTTGGTTGGTGGCGTGTAGGTGGGTATTGGCGTGGCGGGCGCGGGAGCCGTCGTGGGCGAGCCGCTGCCTGCGCTGGCAACGCCCTCGCGTGGCGAGCTGGTCGCGGAGGGCGACGTCGGGACATGCACTGACGTATCGGCGCCGCTATTGGTGACTGCGGGAGCGTAGGCAGCGGAGCCAGCCGACTGCGTAAGAGGGTGTGGCAGCGCCGCCCAGACGAAGAAGGCCAGGCCGACCACAGCGGCGATGGCGCCGAGCGTCTGGAGCGGGCCAGCCCAAAGCGGCGGAGCGGGCCGACGCGCTGGCAGCGGGCGCAGTGTCGTCGGCAGCGCGAACGAGCGTGGCGGCGTCGGGACAGGCAGCGCGCTGAGCAGCGCCTTCGTCTGGCGGAGCGCGGCAAGCTCACGCCGACACTCCGCGCAGCCAGGCAGGTGCGCCGCCAGCTCCGCGCGCTCGTCAGCGCTCAACGCGCCATCCAGATAGGCGGAGAGGCGCTCACGCTGAGCGTCCCAATCTGTATGCATCCCGCTCACTCCGCTCCCCATCGCGTGATGGGCCTAATCCCCTCGATCATTGCGACGCTCCCCGCCAGGGAAAGGTTCCGACTGTCCCTGCAACAAATCGCGTAGACGCGCTCGCGCCCGAGCGATGCGCGACTTCACCGTCCCCAGCGGAACGCCCGCAATGCGCGCGATCTCCTCGTATGAGTATCCCTGAACATCGCTGAGGATAATGACGAGCCGCTGATCGTGGGCTAGCCGCAACAGCGCCGCCTCGATGGCCGCCACAGTCTCAGCGCGTAGCGCGACGCTCTCAGGCGTCCACGCGGAGTCCGCCAGCGCCCGCGCCAGCTCCGGCTCGACGCCGCCCGCCCCACCGCCCTCACCGTCACCCGCCAGCAGCGCATCAAGCGACTCAGCGGGTCGCCGCGCCTGGGCGCGCCAGTGGTCGTAGCAGCCATTGCTCACGATTCGCAGCAACCACGCGCGAAACGATGCTCCCCGGAAGGCGCGAATGTTGCGGAAAGCAGCGAAGAAGGCGTCTTGCGTGACATCGGCGGCGCTTTCGGGATTCCCTAGCATGCGCAGCGCGAGGCTATACGCCGCCGACTCGTAGCGCGTCACGAGCAGGTTGAACGCGCTCGCGTCACCGCGCTGGCTCCGCACGATAGCGTCGCGCTCCTGCGCGTCGTCGCCTCCTGGCATGCTACCCTCGCTCGCCTGCGTTCATCCCAGCGGAACCTCAGCCGTGGCGCCGCACAGTGAGACTACGCCCGAAGGCCCGGCGTCGCTCACACGCAGAGGCTGGCGACCAGGCAATCATCCCGCCGCCAGCCTCAGTATGCGATACGTGAGTCCTCGCGCGCCTCAGTCCCAGCCGATCTGCTTGCGCATCGCCAGCAGGTCTGGATTGAGGTGATAGACCTCGATGTAGTTGCCGTCGGGATCCTTCACGGTGAACATCCTGCCCGCGCCGATGTCGATCACCTCGGATACGAACTCCACCTCCTTCGCCTGCCAGGCGGCATAAGTCGCGTCAGCGTCATCGACAATGAACGCGGCGGAAAGTCCACCACGCGCCGAGGGTATGCCGTAATCCTGCTTCGCGGCGTCCTGGATCGCGATGTCCGGGCCGCCCGCGCTGGAGTGCAGGAACAGAAATTCACCATCCGGCGACGACAATTGATCCACCTGCTCGTAGCCCAACAGGTCTGAGTAGAAGGCCCTGGCTCGCGCGGTATCGCTCGACAGCACCATCACAAGCCCGATGCGAGACGCCATGGACGTGCCCTCCTCGCTGGCGCGCCACCGTTCTGTGGCGCTGATGAGAAGGGCGATCCACCTGAGCCGCCCTCCGTCTGTGACGCTGACTGAACTGGGCGCCAGCGTCTTCCAATTCATTCTTTTCCTGCGCTGGCGAGATGGTAGCTCACTACGGCATCCCCGCCACTTGCATATCGGCGGGTGACTCGACCAAGAAGCGCCATTCGATACGCCGCTCCTCACCTGCGCCGATTTGTGTCTCCCAGGCGAGCTGGTCGAGTTTCGTCTGGCTGCTGGGCTGCGGGCGCATCTCCAGCGGCTTGACCTTGATGCGCTCGTGTTTCGACGTCGGCAGGCGGTCCATCAGGACGACGCGCTGCTCCTTCTCGGTGTGGTTGGCGATAGTCACGCGATAGCCAATGGTCGTCTTGCGCGCGCCGCCTTGCAGCAGATTGCCCTTGTCGGTGTCGCGCTCCACCATCTCACGCTTGACGGTGATGTTGTCGTTGACACCGAGATACAGCTTGAGCTGCGCGCCCTCGGCGGTCGGCTTCAACCGCGTCTCGCCAACATATTCGTCGCCCGTCGCGCCGCTGTGGAAGACGCGCAGTGTTCCCGCTGGCAGCGCGTGGCCGGTCGCGTTGAGCGTGACGGCGCGGAGATGCGCGCCCTCGGCCACCACTGGCGCCGCGACGTACTCCAGCCGCGCGGGCAGGGTATCCTCACCCAGCCCGACCAGGTGCGGCTGTCCATCCGAGGGGATGTTCATGTCGCCGCCGACGCGGAAGACCTGCGCCACGCCCGCGCTCTCCACCTCCGCGGAGGCCGCCTGCATCTCGGCTGGCTCCTCCATCTCTGCGCTCATCATGTCCGCCGCGCCGCCCGGCGCCCGAACGGCCGACGCCTTCATCGTAATCGCGCGCGCCGGGGCCGCCGCAGCGAAGGCTGATCGGGGTACTGGCGCCCACTGGTCGAGATACCAGACCGGAGCTTCGTCGGGCAATGAAACCGTCGCACTGGGCCGCGCCGTCGAGACGGCCAGCCGCACGTCCGCCCAGTCCTCGCCCGACCACTGCGTGATGGCGGCCTGCTGGGTGAAGCGCACAGCGCTGGCTTCCGTGTCCACGCGGGCGTCATACTGCGCCTCCCAGTTTGCGGCATGGGTCAGGTAGGTGACATCGAGGTCGAGCGTTCCGGCGCTCGTCGCGCTTACGCGAATGACGGCGCGCAGGCGATCGGGCTGCGACACCGAGCCTGCCGCCTCCAGTTCGCGCCGCCGCGCCTCCAGCTCCTGCGTGACACGCTGGCGCTCGCGCTGCGTATCCAGCGTCGCGGTGGTCAGGCGCTCGCTCTCGTCGCGCGTCACGCTGAAGATGCGCTCCTGGTCGGCGGGCTGTGCGGTCCCGCGAATCAACCCATAGGCCAGGCTGCGGGCGGCATGCTCACCGAACGCGCTCAGCCAGCCGCGCTGCTTGTCGAGCAGGGCGATGCGCTGGTCGAGGGTCGCCTGCTCGCGTGTCAGCCGATCGATCTCCGCCTGGATGCGCTGCGTCTCCGCGACAGGCGCCGCCTCATGGAACTCCGCGCTCAGATCCACTCCCAGCAGCAACACGCCCGCCGTACCGCGCCCCACTACCCGCAGCGAGGCTTGCTCCATGTCCTGTGGCAGCGCGCCGAGGATGATCTCGTGCTCGCCCGCCTCCGCGATCTCCACCCTGCCGTGGCGCGTCACCAGCGCGCGGTCCGGATAGACTGTCACCTCAGCGATTGGCGCCGTCAGGTCTAGTCGCATCTTCGCCCTCCCTCATGCTGAACGTCGCGCCTGCGCTCATCGCCTGAGCGGAGGCGCGACGGCTATGGCATATACGCGCGCGGGCGGGCCTGAGTTCCCTGCCGCTAGCCCGCGCGCTGGGCGGCGGCGATCCAGAGCGCGGGCGAGGTCCAGTTGAAACAGAGCAGCGACGGCGCCTGACTCGGATCGGGATGGAACGCTAGCAGCGAAACCGCCGCGTTGTCCATGCTGAAGAGCGGCACGCGCTCCAGCGGAATCCCCAGGTAATGCGCGCAGATCAACTTCACCAGGTCGGCATGCGTCACCAGGGCCACCCACTCGCCAACATCTGGCGCCACCCGCCAGCGCTCCGCCGCACGCACCGCCCGCCGCTGCACATCGGCGAAATTCTCCACGCCGCGCGGCGCTTTCAGCGGGTTGGCGAGGAAGCGCTTCCACTGGCGGTCGTTCGCGTCCAGTTGCTCGTAGTTCTGGCCATTGAACTTGCCATAATCCGTATCGAGCAAGTCACTATCCTGCTGGATGGTCAATCCACGGTTGGCGTTGACGTAGCCCGCCGTCTCTATCGTGCGCTCCAGCGGCGACGCGATGATCGCGCTGAGCGGCAGCGGACGCAGCGCCTCGGCCGTCGCCTGCGCCTCGCTTCGCCCCTCCTCATTCAGCGACACACCCGGAAGCTGGCCGGGCAGCCGATGTTGCACGTTGAAATCAGTCTGCCCGTGGCGCACCAGCACGAGCTTCCGCCAGCCCGCATGCTCGTGGTGCGCGAGGTCGCGCCCAAATGGCCGACCGGCGGGTATCGTGGCGCGTTTGCCTGACCCAAAGAGGCCCATATGCGATGTCTCCCCTCCCAAGTCGCGCGCGTCTCGGCCACCCACGACCAGTGACGCGATCCAGCGACTGTGAGGGGCATTCTAGCAATGAAGGGGAATC
>DASVWQ010000519.1:0-3133 GCA_036393135.1 Ktedonobacterales bacterium | reverse complement strand
GTAGGATGGCGCGGGCACGCTTGCGGTCGGCGGAATCCTGTGATACCATAGGGAAGCGTTCGCGAGGGTACTCGCGCGTAAGGGCCTGTGGCGCAGCTGGAAGCGCGCCTGCATGGCATGCAGGAGGTCAGGGGTTCGAGCCCCCTCAGGTCCACCATCCACAGAACGGATACCGCGCACAACTGGCGTGACGGCCTTTCACCCCTCTGGGCGAAAGGCCGTTCGTTGTCTTTCGCTGGCTGTGCGCGGGTGGCGCGAGATGGGTTCTCGCGTGTCGAGTGGCCCGATGGCATTTGGCCTGGGCGGAGGGAGCGGCGACGCATGGCGCGCGTGAGGTATCAGCCAGGGGAATTCGAGGAGAAGTGGCAGGCCCGGTGGGCTGCGATGGGCGATACGACCGCGCGGGACGATGATCCGCGCCCGAAGTACTATAACCTCGTCATGTTCCCCTATCCGTCGGGCGATCTGCACATCGGCCACTGGTACAACTACACCGGCGCCGACATCTTTGGCCGCTACATGCGGATGCGCGGCTACAACGTGACGCAGCCTATCGGCTTCGACGCCTTCGGCCTGCCCGCCGAGAACGCCGCCATCAAGCGCAACATCCAGCCGCGCGCGTGGACGCTGGCCAACATCGACAACATGCGCGCCCAGTTGCGGCGGATGGGCGCTGGCTGGGACTGGTCGCGCGAGGTCGTCACCTGCCTGCCCGACTACTATCGCTGGACGCAGTGGGTCTTCCTGCAGTTCTACAAGCGCGGGCTGGCCTATCGCACCAAGGCCCCCGCCAACTGGTGTCCCAACTGCAACACGACGCTGGCCAATGAGCAGGTCGTCAACGGCGCGTGCGAGCGCTGCGGCACGGTGGTCGAGCGGCGCGAGATCGACCAGTGGTTGATGCGCATCACCAACTACGCTGACGAGCTGCTGAACTTCGACGGGCTGGAGTGGCCAGAGAAGACCCGCCTGATGCAGACCAACTGGATCGGGCGGAGCGAGGGCGCCGAGATCCGCTTTACCGCCAGCGTCCCGAAGGAGAACCGCAAGCGCGGGCAGCGGGCGACGGTGGAGCTGCCCGTCTTCACCACTCGCCCCGACACCATCTACGGCGTGACGTTCTTCGTGCTGGCGCCGGAGCATCCGCTGGTGGAGCGGCTGACCACGCCGGAGCGGCGCGAGGCCGTGCGGGACTATGTGGAGCAGGCGCGGCGCGAGAGCGAGATCGAGCGGATGAGCGCCGACAAGTCGCGGGTGAAGTCGGGCGTGCCGCTGGGGTCCTACGTGACCAATCCGGTCAGCGGCGAGCAGGTTCCCATCTGGATCGCCGACTATGTGCTGATGAGCTATGGCAAGGGCGCCGTGATGGGTGTCCCCGCACACGACCAGCGCGACTTCGAGTTCGCCCGCGCCTTCGACCTGCCCATCACCCAGGTGGTGCGGGATGGCGACGAGGAGCTGACCGATCCGGCGACCTGGGCCGAGGCGAAGACGGCGCATGGGTGGCTGGTCAATAGTGGCCCCTTCGATGGCGCGCCCGCCGAGGAGGCGGTTGGTCGCGTGATCGCCTGGCTGGAGGAGCATGCTGTCGGGATGGGCGCCGTCAACTATCGCCTGCGCGACTGGCTGGTGAGCCGCCAGCGGTTCTGGGGCGCGCCGATCCCGATCATCTATTGCGAGACGCATGGCGCCGTTCCCGTGCCGGAGGATCAGCTTCCCGTGCGACTGCCCGACGAGGCGCAGTTCAAGCCGACGGGTGAGTCGCCGCTGCGCTATGTGCCGGAGTTCCTGCACACCACCTGCCCGATCTGCGGCGGGCCAGCGACGCGCGAGACCGATACGCTGGACACGTTCATCTGTTCGGCGTGGTATTTCCTGCGCTACGCCGACGCCCACGACGAGGCCCAGGCCTGGGACGCGGAGAAGGTGGCGCGCTGGCTGCCAGTGGATATGTACATCGGCGGGCCGGAGCACGCGACGCTGCACCTGATGTATGCGCGCTTCTTCGTCAAGGCGCTGCGCGACATGGGGCTGCTGGACTTCAGCGAGCCGTTCACGCGGCTGTATCATCAGGGGATGGTGCTGGGGCCAGACGGACAGAAGATGTCGAAGTCGCGCGGCAACGTGATCGCGCCCGACGCGGTGGTCAGCCGCTACGGCGCCGACGCGGTGCGCGCCTATCTGATGTTCATGGGGCCATTTGACCAGGGCGGCCCGTGGAACAACCAGGGCATCGAGGGCGTCTCGCGCTACCTGAATCGCGTCTGGACGCTGGTGACGGACTACGTGGAGCAGCGCGTAGGTGGGGCGCAGGCCGAGACGCCCGCCGGACGCGAGGTGGAGCGGCTGCGGCACCGGACCATCGCGCGGGTCAGCGGCGACTACGATGGGCTACGCTTCAATACGGGGCTGGCCGCGCTGATGGAGTTCCTGAACGGGCTGAACCGGGCGCGTGAGGAGTCGCCCGCGCTGGTCCACGATCCGCGCTACGCGGCGGCGGTGGATACGCTGCTGACGTTGCTGGCGCCGATGGCCCCGCACATCGCCGAGGAGCTGTGGGAGCGCGTCGGTCACACGGAGAGCGTGCATCGGCAAGCCTGGCCGACGTTCGATCCGGCGCTGACGGAGGACGAGGAGATCACTATCGTCGTGCAGGTGAATGGCAAGGTGCGCGACACGTTGCGCATGGCCCCTGATGTGACGGAGGCGCAGGCGCGCGAGCAGGCGCTGGCCAGCGCGAAGGTCGCGGCGGCGCTCGGCGGACGCGAGCCGCGCAAGGTCATCTACGTGCCAGGCAAGCTGTTGAACCTCGTCGGATAGAACGAACGCGCATCTACGCTGGTAGGCGCCAGCATAGATGCGCGTTCGCTTGCGTCTTACCAGATGGGGCGCAGGAACTCCAGGATGATGCGGTTGAACTCCTCCGGCTCATCCATGTTGGGGACATGGCCCAGGCGCGGCATCACGACCTTACGCGCGCCGGGGATGCCGCTCGCGATGTCGTCGGATAGCGCCTGGGTGGCGGCCTCGTCGCCGCTGCCAATGATAACCAGCGTCGGCGTCGTTACGGCGGCCAGTCGGGCGCTCGCGGGTGGGTCGAGCTCCTGGAACTCCACACCCTTCCATTCGCCCG
>DASVWQ010000518.1:0-2197 GCA_036393135.1 Ktedonobacterales bacterium | reverse complement strand
GCGCCATACAATCCCTTACAGACCGTCGCGTCGGTTTGAAGCGTGGCGGCTGGAGAGGCGTCATGGCGACTCCACACGACATCAGCGACAACGCCGCCCCGCGCGGCCACACCCATACCCGCGACAAGGAGGCGACCCGCCGCCGCCTGCTCGACGCCGCCGAAACCGTCTTCGCCGCCAAGG
The DNA here is from genome assembly GCA_036393135.1 of Ktedonobacterales bacterium. Taxonomy (GTDB): domain Bacteria; phylum Chloroflexota; class Ktedonobacteria; order Ktedonobacterales; family JADMIN01; genus JAKAIY01. The sequence continues at coordinate 2,014 of DASVWQ010000518.1, read as the reverse complement.
GCTATCACGGCGCGGCGGTGGATGACATCATCGCCGCCTCCGCCAGCTCCAAGGGCGGCTTCTACTTCCACTTCGCCAACAAAGAGGCCATCTTCTTCGCCCTGATCGAGGCTCTCACCCCCAAGCTGGAGGCGGCGGTGGATCGCGCCATCGCGGCGGAGGCTGACCCCGTGGCCCAGCTCGACGCGGCGCTGCGGGTCGCGCTGGAGACCTTCTCGCGCCATCGCCGCCTGAGCAAAATCCTGCTGGTGGAGGCGGTTGGCCTGGGGCATGGCTTCGACGAGAAGCTGCTGCGGGTGCGCGGGCGCTTTGCCGCGATGATCCAGCGCCGTCTCGATCTCGCCGTCCAGGCCGGGCGCATCGCGGCGATGGATACCGAGACGGTCGCCTGGGCCTGGTTCGGCGCCGTCAACGAGATCGTCGTGCGCTGGCTCATCACCGGCCAGCCGGAGCGGCTGGAGAGCGTCTTCCCGGCGCTGCGCGAGCTGCTGCTGCGCTCCATTGGCGCGCCGCCCGCCACGCCGCCCGCCAGCGAAGGGAGCGCGCGGCCATGAGCAGTCCGCTAACCCAGCCCGCCCCACGCGCGGGCCAGACGCGAGCCAGCGCGCCCGTCCGCCTCGGCGCCATCAGCTACCTGAACGTCGCGCCGGTCTATGACTGGCTCACCAGTCGCCCCGTCGGCGCCCTCGGCCCTGTGACGTTGGTGGATGGCGTGCCAGCGCAGATGAACCGCGCGCTGGAGGCTGGCGAGATCGACATCTCGAACGTCTCCAGCTTCGCCTTCGGCGCGCACGCCCGCGAGTGGGCGCTGGCGCCGGGCCTCTCGGTCGCCGCGCACGGACGGGTGGATAGCGTGCTGCTCTTCTCCTGGCAGGCGGACTGGCGCGACCTGAGCGGGCGCAGCATCGCCCTGACCGACCATTCCGCCACCAGCATCGAGCTGACAAAGCTGCTGGCCGAGCGGCGCTACGACGCCCACCCGCGCTACACCACGATGGCGCCCGACCTCGATGCGATGCTGGCCCAGCACGACGCCGCGCTGCTGATCGGCGACATCGCCCTGCGCGAAGGCTACCTGCGCCGCGAAATCGCCGGACGTGGGCAGCCCCACGTCTTTGACCTGGCGCGCGAGTGGCAGACGTGGACCGATCTACCCTTCGTCTTCGCCGTCTGGGCCGCGCGGCGCGACCGCGCCGAGGCTGTGCGCGCAGCGGGGGTCGTTCCGCTGCTGCGCGAGTCCACCGCCCGCGGGCTGGCCGACCTGCCACGCCTGGCGCGCGAGGCGGCGGCGCGCCTCGACCTGCCGGTCAGCCTTTGCGCCGACTACCTGCGCCTGCTCGACTACGAGTTGAGCGCGCGCGACCTGCGCGGGCTGCGGCGCTTCCTGGAGCTGGCTGTCCCTGGCTTCCGCTGGGACGAGGTACATATGCTGGAGGACCTCACCCCCTAGCTCCCTCTCCCGCGAGGAGAGGGGGAACTCCGGTGCACTCCTCGCCCTCTGGGAGAGGAGTTGGGGGTGAGGGCGCAACATGACACGATCTGGAAATGAGCGGACACGATGACACAGATAGAGATTCTGGAGACGGCGTTCGACAGGCATCCGAGCCTGCCGCGTGAGGCGGTCATAAAGGCTGACCTGCTGCGGCTGGGGCTGCGCTTCGCCCCCGGCGCGTTGGTGCGCCCGCCCCAACCCGGTGAGGCGGCCCACGAGCACCAGCCCAAGAGCTACTTCATCTTCTCCTTCAATATGGCGCCGATGGCCCAGCTCGATGAGGAGCAGAAGTGGCGCGCGCCGGAGGAGATCGCGCTGACGGGCGGGCCATATGACCTGCGCCGCACCATCGTCTCCGTTCGGCTGAACCCGCGCTCGCCGTATCTGGTGGCCCCGCGCGATGGCGCGCTCTGGCTGCACGCCGACGACCAGCCCATCGCCGAGGTTGGGCTGCACGACCTGCCGCCCTACTATACCGAGAAGCTGGACGATGGCCGCCCGGTCGCCGAGATCGCCCCGACC
>DASVWQ010000517.1:0-4045 GCA_036393135.1 Ktedonobacterales bacterium | reverse complement strand
CCAGCGCCGCCGGGGAGTGATCGCCGCCAGCAGATTCTCGAAGCGGCGCTCGATCTCTTCTCGGAGCAGGGACTCGCGGGGGCGACGTCCAAGGACATCGCCGAGCGGGCCGAGGTCACGCATGGCCTGATCTACTTCTATTTCAAGACCAAAGAGGACCTCTTCAAGGCCGCCTTCGAGTATGCCCTGGAGCAGGCGCTCAACCGTCTCGACATCGCCGCCATCGCCCACAGCGATGACCCACCAGAGGTCGCGCTGACCCGCCTGCTGACTCGCGTACTCGACGCGCTCAACGCGCCGCGCGTGCGCAGCATGTCGCGGCTGACGCTGCACACGATGGCCCACGGCGACTGGAGCGAGGGGCCGCTGCACGAGTGCAAGCTGCTCGTCCGCGATACCGTCATCTACGTGGTGGACTCCGTGCGGGTCTATCTCGACCGCCAGGTGGAGCTTGGGCGCATCCGCCGGGTCAATACCCAGGTCATCGCCCGCTTTCTCATCGGCGGCGTACTCACCAGCGCGCGTTGGGCGAACGGCGAGGTCAGTTCGAACTTGGCGCCGTCAGAGATCGCCCACTCGATTGTGGACGCCTGCGTGCGCGGGTTGAGCCTGCCCGCCGGGGCTGAGACGCCCGCCGCGTCCGTCGCGCCCACCCAATAGAGGCGGCGCCTGTCTCGCCAGACGTTCTCGCCGGGAGCGTTCGCGCGCCTCGACCAATCTTCGCCAGCCAAGCCACCAGGCGACGCCGCCGCGTGACCGATGCGGCGACCGTCACGAAAGGACCAGGATACAGTGGAAGCCACTCCACACACCACAGCGCCATCGACCGAACGCGTGCATCTCAAAGGCGCGGCGCTGGCCAGCGTGCTCGCTGCGCTGATGATTACCCTGCTGCTCTCGGCGCTCGACCAGACCATCGTCGGCACCGCGTTGCCCACCATCATCGCCGAGTTGAAGGGCGTCAACAACTACACCTGGGTCATCACGGCCTATCTGCTCACCTCCACAACCGTCATCCCGATGGTCTCGAAGCTCTCCGACCAGTTCGGGCGCAAGTGGTTCCTGCTGGTCGCGGTGGTCATCTTCCTGGCAGGCTCGGTGCTGTCCGGCGCGTCCCAGACGATGAACCAGTTGATCGGCTTCCGCGCGCTCCAGGGCGTCGGCGGCGGCATGCTGGCCTCGCTGGTCTTCACCCTGATCGGCGACATCTTCACACCCGCCGAGCGCGCCCGCTGGCAGGGCCTCTTCTCCGGCGTCTTCGGCCTGGCCAGCGTCATCGGCCCGGCGCTGGGCGGCTGGATCACCGACAACACCTCGTGGCGCTGGGTCTTCTATGTCAACGTGCCGACTGGCATCCTCGCGCTGATCCTGCTGTTCTTCTTCCTGCCATCGAACATCTCGGTGCGCTCAGTGGCGAGTGGCAAGAGTGGCCTCGCCCGCGTGGACTGGCTCGGCGCCTTCACCTCGGCCAGCGCGACGGTGCTGCTGCTGCTCGGCCTGACCTGGGGTGGCGCGACCTATCCGTGGCAGTCGTGGCAAGTGATCGGCTCGCTGGCGGCGGCGGGCGTGCTCTTCATCACCTTCATCTTCGTCGAGACGAAGGTGTCTGACCCGATTCTGCCGCTCGACCTCTTCAAGAACCAGATCTTCACCGCCAGCTCACTGCTCGCGCTGTTCGTCGGCATGCTGCTCTTCGGTGTGGTCATCTACCTGCCGATCTACCTGCAAGGCGTGCTGGGCATCAAAGCGACCAACTCTGGCCTGGAGATCACGCCGCTGGTCCTCTCGATGGCCGCCGCCGCCGGACTGATCGGCTTCGTCATCGCCAGGATCGGGCGCTACCAGTTCGCGGCGATCCTCGGCGCGCTGGTGGTCGTCGGCGGGGTCTACCTGCTCTCGACAATGGGCGTCTCCACCCAGCAGCAGACGGTGGTGCTCTTCATGGTCGTCATCGGCGTGGGCCTGGGCCTGCTCCAGCCGGTGCTGACACTGGCCGTGCAGAACGCGATCCCGCTGAGCCGCCTGGGCGCTGGCACGGGCGCGGTGACGTACCTGCGCACGCTCGGCTCGGCGCTCGGCACGGCGATCATCGGCTCCATCGTGACCAACGCCTCGGAGACGTACCTGAACCCGCGTCTGGCGAACATCCAGGGCGGCGCGCAACTGGCCGCCGCCGCGCGCCAGGCGGAAGGCACGCTGACCAACACGCAGGCGATCCAGCCACTGCTGACCGACCAGAATATCCGCCACGATGCGCTAGTCCACATGCAGCAGGCGGCGACGGCCCAGGCGACCCACGCGGCGGTGGCGCAGGCGACGGCCCAGGTGCCGCCAACCACGCCCAACTACGCCGAGGTCATCGCCGACATCACGGCGAAAGTAACGGCGCAGGTGCAGGCGACTGTGCCGGGTCAGGTGAAACAGCTCTTCGACCAGGTGCTCACGGTGGGCAAGGATGCGCTGGCGCACGGCATCCATGTCGCCTTCCTCGACTCACTGGTGATCGGTGGACTGATTATCCTGGTGACGTTCTTCCTGAAGGATGTGCCGCTCATCACGCGCCAGGTCAGCATGGCCGAGGGCGCCGAGCCACTCATCCCTGAGATGGCCGCAGTCGAGGCGGAAGCGCCCGCGCTCGGCATGGCGCAGGCGTCAGCCCCGCTGTCCTCTCCGCTGTCGGCGCCGCGCATGGAGGGCGCCCCGCGTCTGGGGATGGAGGGCGCCTGACCCTCCGCGCGCTCACTCGCGCGACAACACGACGCCCGCTCTTGCCTGGACTTCCAGGTTGAGAGCGGGCGTTTTGCCACGTTCCGGGGTCGGGCGATGGCGCGAGAGCATGGCGACAGGCGACAGGATACACTCCTGCCCGTCCCGCGTGGTGGGGCCGCCGATAGGGTCACGCGCTAGCGGCTGCCCGCCAGCGCGGCGTCGCCCATCAGCTCCTGGATCTCCCGCAGCTTGCGCTCAGCGAGTTCGACATTTTCCAGCGCCTGCGCGAGGATACGCTCTTCCAGCGTCGGGAAGATGCGCTCGATGGCCGGATCAAAGCGATGGTCGAGCAGCTCGAGCGCGCGTGCGAGCCGGTCAGTGTCATTCAACACGCGGGTCATGGTCGTGTCACCTCAAGTTCCGCTGGACCTGTCTGATGCGTCCGGATGACGATGTAGCCCTAGCCGCGCTGGCGCGAGGACTACCGCAGGGCGCCATGCGCAAGCGGCGTGCCGGAAACCGCTGGTGGCGCGACTCTGGCGCGCCCGCCCGGTTGCCATCTATCTATACGAGGCAGCGCCAGATCGTCTCTCAGGGCGGGCCAATTGTCTCATGGCGTCCGGCCCAAAAACGGCGCGCTTCCAGCCACGCCAGAGTGTAGCAGAGCGCGGCGGCTCGTACAAGGGGGTAAACGCCCTAGGGCGCGCGGTTCACGGCGATTGACACAGGCCACGCGGCGCGGCTATCATGGGCGCCAGCAGGAGCGGCGGGAGCGCACGAACCGGGAAGGAGGCTGGAAAGCATGGCCACAACGACACAGCCCGCGCGGAAGCCATCGCGCCGCGCGCTGCCCGGCTGGGCGCGAGCGGCGGCCTCGGCGGTGGTCGTGATGGTGGCGCTGGCGGTGGCCTGGGTCGGGGTGGTCGCGCCGCTGAGCGCCGGACTGCCCATCGGCTGGGGCCAGCAGGCCAACGCCCGCTATCACCTGCATATTGGGACGCCGCCGCTCTGGAACGTCGTGGCCGACAGCCAACTCTACCAGTCGGCGCTGGAAAGCTGTGGCTTTGCGGTAGTGGCCAGCCCACTCAGCGAGGCCGCGCCCCACGCCACGCTCGACGCCATGCTGCTGCCCCGCTGGATGGCGGTCTTCGTCGCCGCGCCCTGCGACCAGTCCGCGCCCACCACAACCACCACGCAGACCCCCTGGCAGGCGACCGGGCAGCGCGTCACCATCGCCGGGCAGCGCGTCGCCATCCAGACACTTGCCTGGCCGAGCGCGCAGCGCATCCCCAACGTGACAGACTCCGCCAGCGTCACCCTCCACGGCTACACCTAC
>DASVWQ010000516.1:0-8121 GCA_036393135.1 Ktedonobacterales bacterium | reverse complement strand
GCCTCTTCCAGCGGAACAGCCGATGCGCCAAGGAGCGCCTGTGTCACCAACTCGGAGGCGCCGTCAGGCTCGCGCCGTACATCGGCCACCCCTACCGCGACGCCGAGCGCGCGGCGACTGTGACGGATCGCTGTCTGTGGGACGCGGCCAGGCGCAGTAACACTGGTCAAAACTATCTCTCCCGCATGGAGCTTGGCAAAGCAAGAATCGATACGCGCACTCTCAGGCGAGGTTGCCATTCCAGCGTATCACACAGACACACAGCGCGCGGCTTCGCTCAGCGGTCCAGCGTCTGGCTGAGCGCGCGTTCGATATGTGGGCGGTACAGCGCCTCGCCCAGTCGGCGGCAGATATTCAGCGCCTCCTCATACTGCTTGCGCGCTTGAACCGGATCCTGGTTGGCGGCAGAGAGAGCGCCGTAGATGTACCGGGCTTTCAGTTCCCCATAGGGATACGCCATGTCTCGCGCGAGGGCAAGCGCCTGCTCGATGGATGCCCCTGCGGCCGACCAATCCGCCTGGCGCGTCCGCAAGCGCGCTTGCGCCATCAATGCGTCGAGGATCACCAGCCGGCTGTTCTTCGCGCTGGCCTGTTTGAGGCACTGAGTGAGTATCGCATCGGCGTTGGCGAGATTGTCCAACTCAAGGTGCGCCCAACCGATGAACGGAAGCACAGCAATCGAATCCTTCTCATGTATCGAAGTGGAGTCGAAGAGTGGTTGCAGTCGTCGCAAGGCGTCCGCCGCCGCCCCGCGTAGTAACTCGCGCTCGGCAAGTACGGATTCCCCGATACGAAGCGCCTGGAGGTCGTAGCCGCGTCTGGCGAGCGTCAGCGCTTCCTCCAGATAGCGGACGCCCGCTTCGTCATGTCCCTCGGCCAGATCCAGCGCGCCCAGAGATATGAAAGGATAGGGGACTACCCACGAAGAACCCATACCGCGCACAATCGCCACCGCGCGCCCATAGTGGTAGCGCGCCGTACCCCACTTGCCCAGCAAGTACGCATTGTCGCCATGGCTTGACTCGAAAAACGCTTTCGCCGTCGAATCATCCAGATACTCCGTGACCTCCAGCGCGCGTGCGCTGTAGTCCCAACTCAGCATAAGCTCGCCACGGGCTCGATACATAGCAGCTGTATCATTGAGCGCGGCAGAGAAACTGTCCGGGTCGCCAGCGATCTGGGCAACGTGAATGGTCTCGAGCAACACAGATAGCGCGTCGTCAAGCTTGCCGAGCTGACCGAGCGCGAGACCTTCCAGACGCATGCTCTGCGCCAGCGCCGTTGTGTTGTTGGCGTCGCGCGCGAGCTTCACGGCGCACTGCGCGCTGGCAAGTTGTTCCAGGTAGCGGTTTTGCCCGAAGAGCAGCACCGCATGCGCGCTCCACAACGCCGCCTGGGTGGCCGGTCGCTGGCCGTTTAGCGTGGCTGGCGTGAGCAGCGGCTCCAGGCGCGTCAGGCCCTGCTCGCCAGTCCCGCCGCGAATATGAGCCCAGCCGATCTGCGCCACCACCCTGCCCACGCCATCACGATCACCCGCCTGGCGGTAGCAAGACGCCGCCTCTTCGAGCGCGTCCGCCGCATCCGCATAGCGACCACAGGCCATCAGCAGGCTACCGAGCTTTTCCAGCACACGCCCACTCGCGCCCACTTCACCCAGATCGTTGAGCTGGGCGAGCGCGTCACGATAGTACCCTTCCGCAGCGGCATGGGCGCTCAGCGCGCAGGCCTGATCGCCAGTGCGCTCAAGATACACGACAGACCGATTCGTCTCAGCGCCACGCCCAAAGTGAAACGCGAGCGGCGCGGCCTGCGCATGGCGCGGATCCGCTTCCAGCCTCTCCGCCACCTGCCGATGCAGCATCCTCTTGCGAACGTCGCTTAGATCAGCCAGCACGACTTCACGAATGAGGTCGTGCCGAAATGTACAGGAGTCCCCGACTTCCTCGACCAGCAAGCCCGACGCATAGGCGGCCTCGACGGCCTCGACGAATTGCCTTTCGGTGAGGTCACACGCGCTTGCAAGCAAGGTCACGGGAGTCTCTCGCCCGTGTACCGCCGCAGTGGCAAGCACGCCTTGCGCTGTGGAGGGAAGTTCTTTCACGCGCCGCCGAATCATCTCCGCGACATCCCGGGGAATATCGGTCGCGCCGATCATCTGACGCCGATCGCCACGACGATCACTCAACGCACGCGCGAAACCCAACAGGAAGAATGGCACTCCACCCGCTCGCCCCAATGCCATCCGAATGGCCGCTTCATCCTCATCAGGCGTCGTGCCGTGGTGTTCCGCCAGCGCCGCCAGCAGCAGCGCGGTGGCATGCTCTATCGTCAGCGGCTCAAGATGAGCGCGTGATACGAGGCCGTCGTGCGCCAAATCAGCGATGCATTGCGAGAACGGATGTTGCGCGTCAAGCGGTGTATCGCGCGCAGCGGCGACCACGCGCAGTCGCGAGGGATGCGCGCGAGTCGCTGTGGCGCGGATGACCGCCACGAGGAGACGTAGCGCGTCTGGCGTCGCCCACTGCAAGTCGTCGAGCGCCAACAGCACGCCAACGGGTTCAGCAAGGCGCGTGAGGTACCGCTCCACTGCGCTGAACATCAGACGTCGCTCCTGCTCAGGCGACATCTGCCATCCGGACGTTGGCGCAACAATGTCAGCGGACACTTCAGGCAAAAGCCGCGAAATCCACTCGCAGCCCCGCAGCGACTGACGGCGCTGATCGGGCGACTGCCCAACGAGGGACTGTTCCAATGCCTGTATCAGAGGAGCGTAAGGATGCTGCCCAAACGCCTGCTGGCTCCCTCCACGCAAGACCATCCAGCCCATTTGTTGCGCCTGGTCGACCGCGTGGTCGAGCAGCCGCGTCTTCCCGATGCCAGGTTCACCATCGAACAGCAGCATTGGCGGCCCATCGCGGTTGATCAATCGGGAGATGAGGTCCTGCTCGCGCGCCCTGCCGATGAGCGCCAGAGCGCCTGGCCGAGCTACTGGTGAGGCGGCTACAGGCGTGCGATTCGTCCGTGGCGTTGTTCTCCGGCGCGCCTCAAGCAACTGCTCACGCTGCTCTGATGTGAGCTCGAGGGCATCCGCGAGCCTCAGCGCTGTCTCTCGCCAGGGAGACTGAATGACGCCGCGTTCGAGGGCTCCGATGCCCTGTACGCTCAGCCCGGACCGCTCGGCCAACTCCTCCTGAGTCAACTCAGCGTCCCTGCGATAAGCGCGCAGCAAATCGCCAAATCGGGAGGACGATTCTTGCGCCATATTCTGACCTTCATGGGCGAGCCTTCGGAGTGCGAAGGCGTCGCGAGATATTTTAGCACACGCTGCTATAAGCGCACGAATTATGTGGGTTATAGCTGGCGTTTGCTTTTGGCCTGGCCCATACTAGAGTGGGCGGTGTCATATAGCGTACCTTCGTCAGCGAATGCCCTCCCTTTCTTTGAGGCTTCATGCGCTGCCACAGCCAGGCGGTGGCTTGGGTGTACGTGATGATGGATGGTGTGGCAGAAGTGCAACCTGAGCAGTCAGGCGCCGTGTTGCTCGCGCGTAGTGGTTGGGTGGTGGTGGCGAGCAATGCGGCGCCTTTCTGTCGCTTCTGAGATGCCGCGTATTCGCTCCGCCAGGCCCACAGCGCGCCACACCACGCTGCGATCTGAAGCTGCATAGGCGTCGTCAGGGCAGTCCAGCGAGCGCCTCGGCGATCCGCGCGACAGGGCGCCTCGTTCAGCCGCTCGCAGATTGCCGGCGCCCGCACAAACCGCTCGCGCGCAGCCTCTCTGACGCCAGTGGCATGATGGAACTGACCGAACACGCAGCGCGCCTTCGTCTCACTATACGAATAGGGCGCCGTGGCGCTGGCGGCTGGCGCCCGCTCCAGCGCCTCCACGCGGTCGAGGTCGATCCGCGCAAGGAGATTGAGCGCTGGCGGCGCGCGCAAAGCGAGACAGGCCGCCCGATTTCCCGCAATCGGACGGCCTGTCTCTTGTTTCACTCTGGAGGCGACGACCGGATTCGAACCGGTGATCAGGGTTTTGCAGACCCTTGCCTTGCCACTTGGCCACGTCGCCGCGCTGAAACGTGCGGCCAACCCAGGCCAGCCGCACAGTCCTTGCGGAGTATACCCCTCGTGGCGTGGCCCCGTCAAGCGAGCAGTGGGCGGCGAAACCAGGGCGCAGTGCCATTTGACACTACGCCTTGCCAGACGTAGGATGACCCAGGCGAGCATACGCTACCCACTACTGGACAGCGCACCGCCCCAGGAGGACTCCATGCCAGCCAGCGATCTCTTCGACCTCAGCGGCAAGGTCGCGCTCATCACCGGCGGCGGACGCGGCATCGGGCTGACCGCCGCCGAGGCGCTGGGCGGCGCGGGCGCGAAGGTCGTCATCACAGGCAGGCGCGCCGAGTACCTCGCGAGCGCCGCAGAGACGCTGGCCAGCCAGGGCGTGGCCTGCATTCAGGTCATCGCCGATGTCACCCAGCCGGAGGATGTCACGCGCACGGTCGCCGCCGCCCTCGAAGCGTTTGGCGCGATCGACATCCTCGTCAACAACGCCGGGCAGACCTGGGGCCAGCCCACCGAGGAGATGCCCTTCGAGCGCTGGCGGCAGGTCATCCAGGTCAATCTTGACGGCATGTTCCTGATGTCGCAGGCGGTCGGGCGGCATATGCTGGAGCGCGGCGCCGGACGGATCATCAATGTCGCCTCGGTCGCTGGGCTGGTCGCGGGCGAGCACGATGGCGTCAAGACCATCGCCTACAACACCAGCAAGGCGGGTGTCATCTCCTTCACCCGCACACTGGCGATGGAGTGGGGCAGGCGCGGCGTCAATGTCAACGCCATCGCGCCTGGCTGGTTCCCGACCCGTATGGCCGCCGCCAGCATCAACGCCAATCGTGAGCGCTTCGAGCAGCGCACAGCCCTCGGACGCATCGGCGACCTCGACGAATTGCGCGGCGCCTTCATCTTCCTCAGCGCGCCTGCCGCCAGCTACATCACCGGGCAGACGCTGATGGTGGATGGCGGTATCTCCCTCTAACCGCCAGCCAGACGGCGCACGTCGGTGGCGCCAAGCTTGCGCTCAACTGTCAGGCGGCGGCGCCGCATGAGCGCCACTTCGGGGGAACCAAACGCCATTCTGTTCGTAGTACAGAGTAAAGATAACTGCGTCAGCGCCGCCTCCACGCGCGAACGCGGGCCAGCGCGCGACCCCTCGCGAGAGGATTCATCTGATGGATACCGATGAGACCCGATTGCCCGAACCTGTCACGACAGACGCCACACCAACCGCTACCTACGGCCAGCGCAGGCCACGCTGGCGCGGCTACACCGCCTTCGTCCTGACCAGCGGCGGAGCGCGCGGCGCCCTCCAGGTGGGAGCGGCGCGAGCGCTGATGGAGCGCGGCGTCACGCCTGATGTGATCGTCGGCACCTCGATTGGCTCCTGGAATGGCGCCATTCTGGCCCGCACCCCGACGATGGAGGGCGTCGAGACGCTGACCCACATCTGGAGCAGCCTTTCCACCAACCGCGTGCTGCTCGGTTGGGAGTCGCACCTGCCTGGCGCCGGGCCAGCCTACGCCAGCGCCTACGTTGTCGCCGCCATTCGCCGCGTGACGCAGGGCTATCCCTCGCTCTACAGCGATGTGGGTCTGCGCCAGGTGATCCACGAGCATCTCGCGGGGGCGCGCTTCGAGGCTATGAGCATTCCGTTCCGGGTGGTCGCCTCGAATTTGACGACTGGTGATGTGGCCGTCTTCGGTCGCGGCCCCATCGAACTGGCGCTGCTCGCCTCAGCGGCTATCCCTGGCATCTTCCCGCCTGTGCGCATCGCCAAGCAGATCTTCGTAGATGGTGGCGCGCTGGAGAGCGCTGGCATCGACACTGCCATCGAGATGGGCGCGCGACGCATCTTCGTCCTCGACGCGGGCTACGATGTCACGACAGAGCTGGAGAAGCAGCTCCGTACCCTGCTCGACCGCAGCGCCCGCAACGGTCGCCAGACTGGCGCCCACGCGCTCGCCGTCGTCCTGGAGCGCACGCTGGCGATGATGGGACGCTACCAGCTTGCCCGCGCCGTGGAAAAGGTCCCGGCGGGCATCGAACTGCATGTGCTGCGACCGCCCGCCGCCCTTGGTGAGACCGCGCTGGATTTCGACCACGCGGGAACGTGGATCGACCTTGCCTACACCCACGCGCGCGCGTATCTGGACGAACGCCTGCCAGAGCTTCCCACTATCAGCGGGGCGTCCACACGCGAGCCAGACACAGCCACCACCTCGCGCGCTGGCTAGCTCCTACTCGCCTTCAATGGCGCCCGCGCATGGGTGTATAGTGTGGCCACATTCTCCAGCGCGGCGCGACCACGCGAGACAACCAGCGACAGGTGAGAAGGGTGAGCAAGATACCATACAACGCCAGCGGGAATCACGATGACCAGACGGCGCATCATGAAAATCCCAGCGCGCCAGGCCGCATCCTCATTGTAGACGACAACAAGGTCGAGGGCGACAACTGCGCCTTCGTCCTCCGAGCGGTCGGACATCACGAGACACGTGTGACCCAATTTCCCCTGGAGGTCTCTGCGATTGCCCGCGAGTGGCAACCTGACATCATCATCCTCGACATCGAGATGCCCGGCATGGACGGCCTGAAGTTGGGACGCCTGCTGATGAAGGAGGAGTGTGGCGCCGACCTGATATTTCTGACGCGGCGAGACGCCCAGGAGTATTGGGACGAAGGCTATGCCATCACCCCGCACTACATTACAAAGGCGTACCCCACCGCGAAAATGGTCGGGAATGTCAACGCAGTGCTCCGCACCCGCCGCGCACGCATGTTGAACAGCGGAGACGCCCTGGAAACAGGCGCCAGCGACGTATTCCTTGATCGCGTGTCGCGTAGCGTGACCATCCCTCCGCGTCGGCCCATGCGCCTGTCCCCCAAACTCTGGGAACTACTCAACACCCTGGTCGCCGCAAAAGGCAAACTGGTCAGCAAGGAGGACTTGCATGAGTGGATCTGGCCGGACTGTGATTCCGGCGTCAGCATCGTGGAAGTGAATATCCGACGGTTGCGCCGACGAATCGAACCGAATCCCGCGCTGCCCGAACTGATTATGACGGAGGTCCAGAACGGCCGTCACGGCTACTACTTCAACACAGCGTATGGGCGCGACGAGGAGGCGCTGTGACCGACAACCCAGCCGCCTCTCGCGCTGACCGGGACCGGAAGGCGCGCCAGGCCTTCAGGTATATCGCAACGCACGCGCTGGATCGCGTCGCCAATCAGATCAACGGCTCGCTCGAACAACTGCGCGCCAGCGCCGCGAACGACCCGGTCACCGAGCGCCAGTCCGCGCTGCTCGATCAGACTGTCGCCGCCGCCAGCCAGTTGTTGCGCCTCTGCGACGATGTGGTCATCCTGCTCGATGCGGCCTCCGGCGCCCTCGTGGCGCATCCAGAGCGGATACCACTCACCACCCTCGTGCGCGAAGCCACCGCCCAGGCCAAGGCGCCGGAATGGTCGCAGTCCGCCCGGCCCGTCGTCCCAGACCTCTCGCACGCGCTGCCGACCCTTCAGTGCGATCTCAAGCTGACGCGCCGCGCGCTCGCCGCGCTGATCGAGAATGCCCTGCGCTTCTCGCCGCCCGATGCGCCCGTCACGGTCGCGGCGCGCAAGCGCGGCGCGTGGGCCATCATCCGTGTGCACGATGGTGGCGCGGGTGTGGCGACCGAGCTGGCGGAGGTGATGTTCGCCCCGCTCTGGTCTGGTCAAGGTAGGCTGAACGACTCTGGCATCGGGATGGGGGTTGGGCTGGGGCTGGCTGTCGCGCGAGTCAGCATCGAGGCGCAGGGCGGACGCCTGACGCTGGAACACGCTGGCGGGCCGGGCGCGACCTTCACCATCGAGCTACCCATCGCGCAGCCTGGCGCCGCCTCCTCAGGCTGAAGCGCCGCGCCGCGCGACGACGATCACTCGCCCGGCGGCGCCATCCGCGGGCGCCATGTCGTAGCCGCCATAGAGCGCCTCGACCAGATAACCCGCCTGCCGCACCTCCAGCGCCACCTCGCCACGTGAGAGCAGCGCAAGCGGCGTGCGCGTCAGCGTCCGGCGCAGC
>DASVWQ010000515.1:0-2166 GCA_036393135.1 Ktedonobacterales bacterium | reverse complement strand
CAGACCTTCCAGGGGCCAGAGGAGTATGTGCGTTCGCGCGGAGTGGAGCTGGTCATCCTCGATGACCCCGACTGCATCACGCTGATGCGCGAGTTCATCGCCGCCCACCCGACGCTGTGGAATGAGGACATTGGGGTGTAGGGCGGCGCTGAGTGGACGCACGTTGTGAGAGGGGGCGGCTGAAGCCGCGGCTAAGGGCGTGTGCGCCACGAAGGCCGCCTTCGCGGCCTGGGTCCCAAGTGGCTCATGGTTCACGCGGTGCGGGCGGCTCCCACTCCGCGATGAGCGTCTGGGCCGCGTGACGCGCTCTCTGGTGGGTGATGTAGGCAGCGACATCCCCCAACGCCTGTGGGCTGACCGAGACTGCGCCATACGCGCCCTGCCACTTGAACAGGCGCTCGCCATCGCCCGGCAGGCGGGTGATGAGGTGCGATGAGGCGCCCTTGATCTGGCCAATCAGGCTCGCCAGTGGCAGGGTGGCAGGGAGCTTGACCAGCAGGTGTACGTGGTCTTCGATCCCGCCCAGCGCGACGACCTCTGCTCCAAGATCCTGACATTTGGCTATCAACGCGCGGTGAGCGGCGCGCTCCACTTCGCCAGTGAGCAAGGGCAGCCGATCCCAGGTCGCCCAGGCAGCATGAACATAGACTGCTATACCCGCCTGACGAACATAGATACCCTTACTCATCGCGCGCCTCCACTCCTGCTCGCGCTCCCACCCGATCACGCTACATCTCGTCATCGCACCGCATGTGTGAACGCCCGCTCACGGCGCGACCGACGCGCTCGAGGATCCAGGCCGCGAAGGCGGCCTTCGTGGCGCGCACGCCCCTAGTCGCGGGTTTACCCGCCACTGCCATCTCGCGTGCGCAAGGTATGATTCTCTCATTCCTGCCCGCCTGCCCACTGCGCCGAGTCCAGCATGATCGTCACCGGGCCGTCGTTGGTCAGCTCGACCTGCATGTCGGCGCCGAAGCGGCCGCCCTGCGTCGGCACGCCGAGCGCGCGTAGCTCCTCCATGAAGCGCGTGACGAGCGGCTCGGCCAGGGCGGGTGGCGCGGCGGTGGTGAAGCCGGGACGCCGCCCGCGCCGCGTGTCGGCGTAGAGGGTGAACTGCGAGATGACCAGCGCGCCGCCGCCAGTCTCGCGCAGCGAGCGGTTCATCTTGCCCGCGTCGTCGGCGAAGACGCGCATCCCGGCAACCTTATCGGCCAGCAGCCGCGCCTCCGCCTCGCCGTCGCCGGGGCCGACCCCCAGCAGCACGACAAAGCCCGGCGCGGGCGATAGCTCGCCGATCACCTCGCCATCGACCAGCACGCGCCCGTGGCTGGCCCGTTGCAGGAGCGCTCGCATAGGGTGGGCTAGCTCGCCTTCGAGGTGGGCGTCTGCGCGACGGGCTTGGCGGCTTTCGGCGCGGCGGACTCGGCGGGCGCGCTGGTGGCGGCGCTGGACTCACCGCTCGCTGTGGGAGTGGCGGAGTCGCCGCTGGCGGCTGGCTTGGTGGTGGCGTCGGTGGGAGGAATGGCGGCGGCGGATTTGTTATCCGTGCTGTAGAATCCCGAACCCTTGAACATGATCCCGGCGGCATGAATGACGCGCTGCGCGGGGCCAGAGCAGTTCGGGCAAACGCTGATGGGGTCGTCCGTAAATTTCTGCCAGGCCTCAAAGCGCGCGTCACAAGCCTTGCAACGATAGTCATACATCGGCATGTGTGCGCTTCCTCCTCGAGATCGCAATGGAACAGTGGCGCATCAAAGGCGCATCGAACCTGTTTGGTTCTGTTTGGGCGGCTCCATCGCGCGTCGCTCGCGCCTGCTGACGCCGCCTGATACGCTATGTTGAGTATAGCATCAGTCCGCACTGTGCGCGCGTTTTCAGACAAACCTCTAACATCGCGCGTCCTCGCGGCGCCTTCGTTTTGGCGTGCGCCGAGCTGTGATCCACCACACATCGCGCTGGAGCGTTCGCGCAGTGTGGCGCCGCTCACAGCATAGCGTGGCGGGCTGCGGGTATCCTGCTCATGCGGACCTGGCCAGCGGTCGGCGACATGAGCAATGGCAAAGGGGCGGCGCTCGTGGATGTTGTGAGTCCGGCGCGCATCAACCGTCGCTGGCTGGGACGCGGCGCCGTCACCGTGGGGGTGGCGGCGTTCCTTTTGTGGGCGCT
>DASVWQ010000514.1:0-2961 GCA_036393135.1 Ktedonobacterales bacterium | reverse complement strand
CAGATAGTAGCCCTCGCCGCAGCCCGCATCCAGCAGCGCCCGCGCGTGGGGAGGCAGCGCCGCGCCGCCATCCGCCGCCGCCAGCCATGCGCCGATCTCCTCAGCCAGCGCCCCGGCCAGCGGCGCGTACCACCCCGCGTCGAAGAAGCGCCGCCGCGCCCGCAGCATCTCCGGCGCATCCCCGCGCAGGCGGGTCGGACGCAGCAGGTGGACGTAGCCCTGCCGCGCGCGGTCGAAGCTATGCCCCGCCGCGCAGACGAAAGCCCGCTCGCCCGCCGTCAGCGGCGCCGCGCAGACCGGGCAGCGCAGGTCAGTCGTACCATCTGCCATCCGCTGCCCCTTTTCCCCGCCTCGCGCACGCTCTTAGCCGCGGGTTTACCTGCCCCTTCGCCTGGCGCCCATACAACGCCCCGCACCGCGCTAGCTGGCCTGCGCTGTCTCGCCGCCTCCGGCGCTCGCCGCGCCCACCGCCAGCGTCTCCGCCGGGCGGCCAGCGTAGACGCCGCGCAGATCATTCCAGCGGACGGCCAGCACATCGCCGAGCATCGAGAGCGCCGCTCGCGCCGGATGCAGACGGCTGCCCCGCTTATATTCCCACACGATCGGCGCCTCGCGCACGAGATAGCCCCACTTGCGCGCCAGGAAGAGATGTTCGACATCGAAGCCCCAGCCGTCGCGCGTCTGGCTCAGCGCGAGGTCGCGCGCCACCTCCAGGCGCAGGCACTTGAAGCCGCACTGCGTATCACAGAAACCGGGCAGCAACAGCGCCTGCGTAATCAGGTTGAAGACACGCCCCATGATCCGGCGGGTCAGTGGCTCGCCCAGCCGTTGCGCTCGCTCGCCCTCGCGCACGCCGATGGCGATGTCATACGACCCCAGCGTGTCAGGCGAGAATCGCTCGATCTGCTCCGCCGACATCGAGAGGTCGGCGTCGGCCAGCAACACATATGCCCCCGCCGCCGCCAACACGCCCGCGCGCACCGCCGCGCCCTTGCCCCGATGGGGCCGCTCGATCAGCCGCAGCGCTGGCCAGCGCGCCATCCACTCACGTACCATTGCGCCCGTCTCGTCCTCGCTGCCATCATCCACCACGATCACCTCGGTGGCGCGCCCTGACGGTTCCAGATGCGCCTGAAGCTGCGCCAGGCTCGCGGGCAGGCGCCGCGCCTCGTTGTAGGCTGGCACGATCACCGAGAGCGCGTACTTCGGCTCGATGCGCGTGCGGCTTGCCCGCGTCGCGCCGCTTGTGGCGGTCAGGCTGGCGCCGTGGCTCGTCTTGGCCCAGTAGAATGGGTCGCGGGCGAGGCTGACCAGCGCCACCCACGCCGCGACGCTCATCAGCAGCCAGTAGAGCGGCGTCAGCAGCATGGCTCGCGCCAGGTCGGGATAGCCCCCACGCACGCAGGCGTAGATATTCAGGTAGAAGAAGACGAAGTTGCCGCCGACGAAGCAGAGCAGCGAGAGGTAATAGATCTCCGGCGGGAAGAGCGCCTGGATCGCGGCATCCAGCGCCGTGCCGTGGCCGAGGATGTAGGCCAGCGTCAGCAGCCACGCCAGCGGATTCACCAGCAGGATGACGCTCGACCCACCCACCAGCGCCTGGAAGTCGATGAATCCGCTGGGGCCAAGCTCGCGCCAGAGCGCCAGCGGGTCGCGCATGTGGGTCAGCCAGGTCTGGAGATAGCCTTTGACCCAGCGCGAGCGTTGCCGCACCCAGGGGATGATCCGCGCGACGGCCTCCTCGCCCGTCACCGAGTCGAGCATGCGTGTCTCCAGCCCCGCCCGCGCGATACGCGCCCCCAGGTCGCCATCTTCGGTGACGTTGTAGGGGTCCCAGCCACCCAGCCGACGTAGCGTCGCCGCGCGGAAGTGGTTGGAGGTGCCGCCCAGCGGAACGAACGCGCCCGCCCGCGCCAGCCCCTGAAGCATCAGGTCGTACCAGATGTAGTAGTCCAGCGTGAAGAGGCGGGTCAGCAGCGACTGGCGCGGATTGTAGAACGCCAGCCGCGCCTGATAACAGACGACGCGCCACGAGGCCGCGCGGAAGGCGGCGACGGCTTTGCGGAGCTGCATCGGCTCCGGCTGATCCTCGGCGTCGTAGACCACGACGAACTCGCCGCGCGCCCGCGCCAGCCCGACATTCAGCGCGCGGGGCTTGGTGCGTGGCTGGCCTGGCGGTGTGGCGACCGGGCGGATGTGCGCGGGCAACTCGCACTCGGCCAGCGCCGCGCGCGTCTCCTCGTCGTCGGCCTCGATCAGCAGCAGGACCTCCAGCTTCGTGGTGGGATAGTCCAGCGCGCGGAGGCGGTCGAGCAGGGTGGGCAGCATGGCGCGCTCGTGGCGCAGCGGAACCAGCGCCGTGTAGAGTGGCAGATCGTCGTCAGCCAGCGCCGCGAGATCGTGCGCCGCGCCCAGCTCCGCCGCCGCGCGCTCGCCCCGCGCTAGCATCCACACCTTATAGACACTGGCGCCGAGGTAGAGCAGCGTCACCAGCGCCAGCAGCGCCACGAGCGTGGCGTGCGTCGCCAGCAGCAGACCCAGCGCGCCCACCGCGCCCAGCCCGCCCAGCGTCCAGCGCTGCCCGCGTGTCAGCCGTGTGCGGGCGCCAGCGCGCGCCGCCCCCCAGATCGCCCAGCGCTCGCCATCCGCCGCCGGTCGGGTGGCTGTCCCCAGGTCGATGGCGCGCAACTCGCCCGTCGAGAGCATCTGCAACCGTCCGGCGGCGTCCACCGAGAGCGCGGGCAGCGGAATCGTCGTCGCGGGCAACTCGTCCGGGGCATCAGTGTAGGTTCGCATGCTCACTCGCTCCCGATGCGCTCGTAGAACTGCACGCCGTCAATCGTCGTCCGCAGGACGTAGTACTGCCGCCAGTCGGTGCGCCCGGCCAGTCGCGCCTCCACTGCGTCGTAGGCCGAGGCCTGGCCGCTGTCCATCACGATCCATGTGGCGTAGCGCTGGGGC
>DASVWQ010000513.1:0-14451 GCA_036393135.1 Ktedonobacterales bacterium | reverse complement strand
CGCTCCTGGCGGAAGCTCTTGGCCACCGAGATGCCGCTCATCGTCTCCTGCACCAGCGCGTTCACGCTGGCCAGCGCCCGCCGCGCCCGCTGGGTGGTCACGCGCGCGATGCGCCGGAAGGCCAGCGCCACGACGAAGCAGACCGGCGCGATGGCGATGGCGATGAAGGCCAGCGACTGGCTGATGTAGAAGAGCGCGGCGGCCACGATCACGACCATCAGGATCTGGCTGAGGAGGTTAAGGGTCAGCGTCACGACCGTCGCGAAGTCCTCGGTGTCGGAGGTGACGCGGCTGACGATCTTGCCCGACGCGAACTCGTCGTAGAACGACATGTCGCGGTCCAGCGTCGCGGCGAAGGCGTCCTCGCGCAGCTTCAGCACGACGGCGCCGACCGCGCGGGCGGTGTTGGCCTGGCGGATGAAGTTGAAGGTCCACGAGAGCGCGCCCGCCACTAGCACGACGCCGACAATCACGGTGATGGCGATGAGGCTGCGCGAGGCGGCGTAGAGGTCAATGCCCCGCGCGATCAGGATCGGCAGCGCGGCGTCGAGGATCGAGGCCAGCAGCGTCATCGCCGAGACGAGCAGCATCAGCCGCCCCTGTGGCCGGAAGTAGCGCAGGATGCGCCCCACCAGCACATGGTCCTTATACACGCGGTCATACGCCTCGGCGTCCAGACCGTCCATCACGAAGCCCACAGGTCTTCTCCCTCGTTCTGAGCAGGCGAACCCTCACCCCTGGCCCCTCTCCCACAGGGAGAGGGGGAAACCGGAACTCCCCTCTCCCAGAGGGTGAGGGGTTGAGGGTGAGGGTTCGCCTGCTTACTCCCCCGCCCGCGCTGTCGCGCCCTGTCGCGCGCTGTCGTAGTGGCTGAAGATGCGGCGATACAGGTCGCTGGTCTCCATCAGTTCGTGGTGCGAGCCGATGGCCGCGATCTGCCCGCCGCGCAGCACGACCACCTGGTCGGCCCAGCGAATCTGCGAGAGGCGCGGCGTGATGAGCAGTGTCGTGCGGTCGCGCATCACCGCGCGCAACGCCTGCTGGATGTTGTCTTCGGTCGCGCTGTCGATGGCGCTGGTGGCGTCGTCGAGCACCAGCACGCGCGGGTTTACCAGCAGCGCGCGGGCAATGGCGAGGCGCTGGCGCTGGCCGCCGGAGAGCGTCACGCCGCGCTCGCCAACCACCGTGTCGTAGCCCTGCTCGAAGCCCATGATGAACTCGTGCGCCTGGGCCTGCTTCGCCGCCTCGATCACGCGCTCGCGGGTGACGCCCTCGCCCAGACCAAACGCGATGTTGTCGGCGATGGAGCGCGAGAAGAGAAAGACATCCTGCTCGATGGCGCCGATCTGCGAGCGCAGGCTGTCGAGGCTCCAGTCGCGCACATCCACGCCATCCACCAGCACACGCCCCTCGGTCGCGTCGTAGGTGCGGTTCACCAGCTTGGTCAGGGTTGTCTTGCCGCTGCCGGTCTGCCCGACGATGGCGATGGTCTGCCCCGGCGCGACCCGCAGCGAGACATCGCGCAGGGTCCAGGGGCCACCCTCGGCATAGGCGAAGCTGACGTTCTCGAAGCTGATCTCGCCACGCATCTCGGCGCTGTAGCCCGCCGCGTTCTCGTCCAGCGCGGTCTCCTCGCGCATCACGCTCAGGATGCGGTTGGCCCCCGCGACGCCAAGCTGCACCAGCGAGTAGGTGAAGATCGAGATGAAGCTGGGGTAGCGCAGCAGGCCCATCAGGCCCATGAAGGCGATCAGTTGCCCCAGGTTGATCTGCCCCTGGCCAAAGAGCCAGAGCGCCTGGAGGAAGCCGCCGACGATGGCGATGGCGATCAGCAGCAAGGGCAGATAGCGCGCCTGAATCTCGCCGTTCTTGACGTAGTAGTCGCGGTAGGCGCTGGCGTTGGCGAAGAACTTGGCCCGCTCCTGCTCCTCCTGACTGGTCGACTTGACGACCTCGACACCGGTGATGGTCTCCTCCAGCCCGGCGTTCATCAGGCCGAAGCGCGCCCGCATCTCGGCGGTCACGGGAGTCAGACGGCGGGTGTAGTTGCGGACGGCGATGGCGTAGAAGGCGGTGAAGATCAGCGGCGCGAGCAGCAGCCGCCAGTCGATGAAGCCGATGAAGATGATCGGGATGACGAGCGCGCTGGTGGAGTCGAGAATCAGGCTCACGCCGGGGTTGATCATCGGATTGAGCTGACGCACGTCGTTGGTGGCGCGGGCCATGATGTCGCCGACGCGCTGGCGGTTGTGGTAGGTCTGGCTCTTGGCGAGCAGGCTCAGGTACAGCTCGTCGCGGGCGTCGCGTTCCAGCCGCTGGGCGAGCACCTCGCTGCCAAAAATGCCCGCTGGCCCGGTGAAGAAGAGCAGCGCCACGATGCCCAGCGTCTCCAGCGCGATGAAAAGCAGCGCGTGGAGGCTCGGCTGCGGACGCACGATCTCGTTGAAGGCATTGCCGATCAACGTCGGGATGAACGCGGTCAGCATCTCCGAGATGATCGTGCCGAAGATGAAGATGGCGAGGTAGCGCTTGTAGCGCAGCACATGCGAGACGATCCAGCGGATCGGTCCGCGCTGATTGTAGTGGACTGCGCCCGCCAGGGTGAACTCGCGGCTAGCCATCGCTGGCTCCCTCCATGCTCCATGCGCTCGCTAGCGCGCCACGCTCTCGGCTGGTCCATGGCGTTGGCCGTGGATGTCCCCGTTTGGGGACGCGAAGGAGAGCATACAACAAAGCGAACAAATATTTCAATGAGACATTCTGTTCATTTGAAATATGGTCGGAAATCACTTCATTGGGTCAGTGACGCCTGACCACAGCGGCGGGCGCGGGTGTGATACGCTGGCGACGGTCATGTGTTCAGCGCGAAATGAGGAGACTTCCCATGCCTGCCCGCCCCGGCGACGATACTCCCGCCACGCCCGCCGTCCCCGCCACGCCCCGCGCAGCCTCCGCGACGGTGATGGCCCGCGCCCGATCGGCAGGCGGCATCGAGGTCTTCATGGTGCGGCGCCACGTGCGCAGCGAGTTCGTCCCCAATGTCTACGTCTTCCCCGGTGGCTCGGTCGCGGCGGCGGACTGCGAGGCGGAGCGGGCGGCAGGCGTCTGCGTGGCTGCGGGCGATGGCGTCACGGCGCTGGGGACAGGCTTCCGCGCCGCCGCCATCCGCGAGCTGTTCGAGGAGGCGGGCGCGCTGGTGGCGCTGCGTGACGGCGCGCCGCTGCGCGTGACGCCGGACGACCTGCCACACCTGGCCGCCGACCGCGCCGCGCTGAACGCCCACACGACGACCATCCTGGAGGTCGCCCGGCGCGAGGGCCTGGCGCTGGCCACCGATGCTCTGCTCCACTGGGCCCACTGGATCACCCCCGAAGCCTGGCCCAAGCGCTTCGATACGCACTTCTTCCTGGTCGAGGCGCCAGAGGGGCAGGAGCCAGCCCACGATGACCTGGAGACGACGCAGAGCGCCTGGGTTACGCCCGAGGACGCGCTGGCCAGCTTCGAGCGCGGCGAGTTCCCGCTGGTCTTCGCCACCATCCACCAGCTTCGTGCGCTGAGCGGACTGGCGGATGTGGCGGCGGCGCGGGCGCGGTTCGCTGGCCTGACCCCGCCGACGATCATGCCGCGCATCGTTCGTCGCGACGGGCAGGATGTCATCCTCCTGCCAGAGGAGTAACCCAGCGGGGCAGCCCTAGATGTCGAGGAACTCCACGTCGTCGCCGCGCACGGCGCGGGCGACCTGGGCGAAGAACTCCTCGCTGATGTGGGGCTTGAGGTCGTCGAGCGTGTCGTAGACCTCCATGTCGTAGTCGCCGCCATCGCTCCATTCGGACCCAGGACCGTGTCCCCTGGCCGCCCGGCGCGCATCGTGCTCCGCACGCTTACGACGGCGCCACTCCTCGCGGCGGGCCCTGGCCTCCTCGCGCACCTGCTTGTGGGCCTGGGCGCGCTCCTCCGGGCCGGCGCTTGCGTCGGCGCGTCCCTCTGGCCCCCACGACCAGCGCAGGTTCCAGTCCTTGTCCCAGTCGAAATTGAAGTCGAAGGCCGAGAGCCAGTCGCTCCAGTCGCTCCAATCACTCCAGTCGCTCCAGTCGGGGCGGGCGCGGGTATGCAGGACGAAGCGTCCCTTGGCGGTCTGGAAGACAGTCTGCGCAAACACGCGCCCACTCTCCGGATCGCGGAAGCGGCGGCGCGCCAGCTCGCGGCCGAGGAACTGCTTGTAGCTGTACGTCATCGGCTTACCTACCTTCAGGGTAATCTCGCCGAAGCCCTGCGTCCGCGCCTCTTCGGTCTCGATGTAGCGGCGGAGAGCCTGGGCGATGGTGGCGGAGAGGTTTTCCCCCGCCAGCTCCTGTGCGCGGTCAAAGACGGCAAGGTCGTTGTCCGCGACATAGATGGTCTTGTTCGGCATAGTCTGGCGCTCCCGGGGTGGCTGTGAGACATCTCCGCGCCGACTATAACATATGTATACGTATACGCGCAAGAGACGTGGCGATATTGACAGCGGGGGCGCTGGCGTCAACATACTGTGGCGATGCCGTGGCGCGGGCGCATCATTCATGCCGCCGCGCGTGAAGGAGGGAGACCAGCATGCCGCTGCCAGAAGGTGTCGCGCTGATCCTGGCGCCCAACCCGTCACCGATGACCGGCGACGGCACCAATACCTGGCTCGTCGCGGGCGGAGACGGCTGTGTCGTGATCGATCCGGGGCCGCGCATCGAGTCGCACCAGCTAGCGGTAGCCGAGGCCGCGCAGGCGTTGGGCGGCGCGGCGGCGCTGCTGGTGACGCATGGCCACCCCGATCATGTGGAGGGCGCGGCGCGGCTACGTGAGCTGACTGGCGCGCCGATCATGGCATGGAGCCGCGAGGGCGTCCCCGACGCCGACGAGACGCTGGACGATGGCGATGTGGCCACGCTGGGCGACCGCGCGCTGCGGGCGATCTACACGCCGGGGCACCGCTACGACCATCTCTGCTTTTTGCTGGAGGGCGAGGGCGTCATCTTCGCGGGCGATCTGGTATCAGGGGCTGGCACCGTGGTCATCGCGCCACCGGAGGGTGACCTCGATGACTATCTGGCCTCGCTGCGCCGCCTGCTGGCGTTGGACTCGCGCGACTTGCGCCTGATCGCGCCGGGGCATGGGCCAACCCGCGAGGATACGCGCGAGTTGCTGGAGGGCTATATCACGCATCGCGAGCAGCGCGAGCGCCAGCTCGTCGCGGCGTTGAACGACGAGCAGCGCGGGCAGCGCGTCTCGGAGCTGGTCGCGCGCATCTATACCGATGTCGCGCCGGACCTCTGGCCCATCGCCGCCTATTCGACGCTGGCGGGGCTGCTGCGGCTGGAGCGCCTGGAGCTGGCCGAGCGTATCGAGATCGCGGTATCCGATGGGACCGGGGAAACGCTCCTGGTTGAGGAGTCGCTGGTGGTCGCGCGGTCGCCGCTCGCGCTAGAGGGCGTGGTCGGGCGCCCCGATGGCTTCGACGCGCGCTGGCGGAGCGTCCTGGGGTAAGGTGTTCCCGGAGACATAGTGAGGGCGGGAACGGGGACTGCTGGCGTCCCGGTTCCCGCCCTCGTCGTGGAGGCTGGCCGTGCGGCTGGCGTGGGGCGGCTAGTAGCCGCGCGCCGCCATCTTCGCCTGGCGCTTGCGCGCCTTGCGCGCCCGCGCCTCGGCCTGTCGCTTGCGGCGCATGCTGGGCGGCTCATACCGCTGGCGGCGGCGCGCCTCAGAGAGAATCCCGTCCTGCTGAACCTTGCGGGCGAATCGCTTCAACGCGACCTCAAATGAGTCGCCCTCTCGAATGACAATTTGACTCACGCTAACGTGGCGCGGTCTGGCGGTCGGTCAGACTACGACGCTTCCGCCGTTCCCGCTTCTCCTTTCCCAAACCGCTGTCTTCGGCGTGGCATGCGACGCCCTGTTGCGCACATTGTCCGCCAGACCGCTCGGCTCTGTCTCCTAAGCGTACCACATCGGCGCCAGAGGGTCGGGCGCCAGTTTCGCTGTCACGCAGCGCGCCCCGACGGGGGACCTTCGCCATGTGATATAGTGAGGCGTAGTTGATCCCGTACGCACCTCTTACGTGGAGCCAGGCTCCATCCTCATGATGGAACCGAGTGGCGAAGCTGATTCCCCCCGTGACGAGGCGAGTGGCGCACTGGTTGACTGGTTACTGTTCGGAAGGTATGGTTCGCGCCACTCAGGCCACCCCATACCATCGTGTTTGAAGGAGCCTTTGTGGGCACTCGCATTTACGTAGGGAATCTGCCCTACTCCGCCGACGACGAGCAACTGCGGCAGTTGTTCACCTCGTATGGCACAGTCGTGGACGCGCGCGTGATTACCGATCGCACAACTGGTCAGAGCAAGGGATTTGGCTTCGTCGAGATGTCGACGGAGGATGAAGCCCGCGCCGCTATCGCTGGCCTCAATGGCACTATGATGGGCAGTCGCCCGCTGCGTCTGGATGAGGCGGCGGAGCGCCCGGCGGGCGGTCGCTCTGGCGGCGGCGGCTACGGCGGCGGTCGCTCTGGCGGCGGTGGCTACGGCGGCGGTCGCTCTGGCGGCGGCGGCTACGGTGGCAACAACTGGTAGTCTGCCAGTCGGCGACTGGCCTTTCGCTTGCGAGCAGGCGAAATTCTGGTAAGCGAAAGGTCAGGATGCGCGCATCCTGACCTTTCGGCCTTATTTCTGACCGGAGGAAGTGTTGGGCGCGCCTGGCGCGAGACCACTCGCGCGGACAGGTCGCCCTCCTGATGAGCATAAGGGAGGTCACAAATGTCGGCGCAACTGGACGGGGCGCTCTGTCATGTCAAAGATTGCGGTCAAGCGGCGATGGTGACGTGCGAGGGTTGTGGCCGCCGCTACTGCGCTGGCCATGTGCGCACTCTCACCATCCAGCGGCGTGAGCAGCCAAGCCAGGCGCGCTATATGCTCGGCGCGTCGCCCCGTCTGCCCACCCACACCGAGACCTACACGCTCTGCGCCCGCTGCGGCGCGCGACCTTTTCAGCGCGCGTTGCTCCCGCCTACCACCTTCTGAACGCATTCGGTCACCCATACGCACATGTAGGCGCCTGTCCCGAACCTGACGACGCGCCGCGCTCCCCCGCCTGGCGTCGCGCCATCCCTGATGCGTGTCCCATATCCTCTTCGACAGCCGCCCCGCGCTTCCTCTCCCACTCTCACCAGCCACGCGCTCGAACCAGCCAGATTTGGCGTTGCGGACGACCGCGCGCTATGCTATCATTACGTTTGCTGTAACAGATGATTGACATCCGCACGAGATGCGCCACCCATGACAGGGGTGGGCAGGTCGCCGCCGGGCCGCCCGATACGCCACATCGGCGTGGGCGCCTCCCCTACGCGCAGGCCCAGCGCTCCAAGACGGACGGCGATCACGTCCAGCGAGCTGGCTGGCGCGCCTCCCTCAACGCCACAGGGTCGTCTCGCCCACGCCAGGACCATCCCGACCGCGCACGCATATCCGGCGGTCACTTCGCGCAGGCCGACACCGCACACGCCGGACTGGACTTGCGCCCAGCAGTGACCAAAGGTTCCGTTGTTTCTGAAACGGGCGTCTCCATGCCGGGCAGGCTGGGAGCGCCCACCACACCAACATCCAAAAGGAGGATGACGCCACCGCTGGCGCGTGACGCGCGCTCCCCATACCGCGATGGGCGGGTGGGGGCCGGGCGTGCGTATTCTGGCCAGATGGAGCAGGCGTCACAACGCATGCCACTGGACAAAGACATCAAGACCGACATCATCACCTCGCACCAGACGCATGAGGGCGACACGGGGTCGCCCGAGGTGCAGGTGGCTCTGCTCACCAAGCGCATCCAGGAACTGACCGCGCACCTGAGCGCCAACAAGCATGACTATCACTCGCGCCGTGGCCTGATGAAGATGGTCGGTCAGCGCCGCCGCATGCTGAAGTACCTGAACCACAAGGACCCGGAACGCTACCGCGCGCTGGTGGCCAAGCTGGGCCTGCGTCGGTAATTCGCGCGGGCAGGGCTTCCCGGCGGGGCGCGGCGCGAGTGGCGTCGTCCGCGCTGGCTGGGGGCGCTGCCCGCATTCCCTGGCGGATGGGCCGCGCCCCGGCGCAAGGCGCTACGACACGCGCCCGCGCGGCCCTTATCCTGACCCGACACAGCCCGCGCTGACCCGTGGGCGAGCGATCCCGCAACGAGCACGGACGAGCACGGACGAGCACATGACCCGCGCTGGGCCAGACGCCACTCGCCAGCGCCCACCAGTTGAGCGCGACCAACGCGAGAATGGACGCCATCGCCCGGCGCAGACCTCTGGCGCAGGTCATCCACGAGAGGACAGGCGCAGACCCGCGCGACCGCATGACGCCAGATGATAACTACAGATGGACATCCCGCCAGCGGCAGGGCCGCACGCCAGGGATGTTCGGAGGAAGACATGATTGAATCAGTAACGACGGCCCTCGCCGGTCGTGAGTTCAGCATCGAGACCGGGCGCGTCGCCGAGCAGGCGGGTGGCGCGGTGCTGGTGCGCTATGGCGACACGGTGGTGCTCGCCACAGCCACTGGATCAGCCTCCCCGCGCGAGGGCATCGACTTCTTCCCGCTGACGGTGGATGTCGAGGAGCGCCTCTACGCAGTGGGCCGCATCCCCGGCGGCTTCATCAAGCGCGAGGGACGCCCCAGCGAGCACTCGATTCTCGCCGCGCGCCTCACTGACCGCCCGATTCGCCCGCTCTTCCCGAAGGGCTATCGCAACGACGTACATATCGTCATCACGGTACTCTCGGCTGACCGCGAGAACGACTCCGACGTCATTGGCATCACCGCCGCCTCCGCCGCGCTGAGCCTCTCTGATATTCCCTTCCAGGGGCCAATCGCCGCCGTCCGCGTCGGCTACATCAACGATCAGATCGTCATCAACCCCACCGAGACGGACCTCAAGGAGAGCCTGCTGGACCTGGTGGTCGCGGGCAGCGCCGAGGCCGTGATGATGGTTGAGGCGGGCGCGAAAGAGCTGCCCGAGGAGACGATGATCGAGGCGATCCGCAAGGGTCACGAGGCGATCCAGCTCCTCATCAAGGCGCAGAACGACCTGGTGGCGAAGTCTGGCAAGCCCAAGCGCGCCTTCACGCCAGTCGAGCCGGACGCCGAATTGCTGAAGGCCGTGCAGACCTTCGTCAAGCCGCGCTTCGCCGCCGCCGTGAACAAGACCGTGAAGGCTGAGCGCGACGCGGCCCTCGCCGAGGTGCAGACGGCGCTCTATACCGAGGTTGGCGCGAAGTATCCCGACCGCCAGAAAGAGATCAGCGGCTTCTACGACAGCGAGCTGAAGAAGTTCGTGCGCGGGCAGATTCTCGATAAGGGCCTGCGCCCCGATGGCCGCGGCCCGAAGGACATCCGCCCGATCCGCTGCGAGGTGGGGCTGCTGCCCCGCACACATGGCTCGGCGCTCTTCACGCGCGGCCAGACCCAGGCGCTGAGCCTGGTGACGCTCGGCACGCCCGGCGAGAGCCAGCAGATCGACGGCCTGGCGGGCGACGAGAGCAAGCGCTACATCCACCAGTACAACTTCCCTTCCTTCAGCGTCGGCGAGACACGCTCGTCGCGCGGGCCGGGGCGCCGCGAGATTGGACATGGCGCGCTGGCCGAGCGGGCGCTGCTGCCAGTGATCCCGGAGAAGGACATCTTCCCCTACACGATTCGCATTGTGTCGGAGATTCTCAGTTCCAATGGCTCGACCTCGATGGCCTCGGTCTGCGGCAGCACGCTCAGCCTGATGGACGCGGGCGTGCCGATTGCGGCGCCGGTCGCGGGGGTAGCGATGGGCCTGATCACCGAGACGGGCGATTCCGTCAAAGGCAAATATCAGGTGCTGACGGACATCCAGGGCCTCGAAGACGCGATGGGCGACATGGACTTCAAGGTCGCTGGCACGGCGGACGGCATCACGGCCCTCCAGATGGACATCAAGGTGAAGGGCCTGACGACCGAAGTGCTGAAGCAGGCGCTGGAGCAGGCCCACGAGGGGCGCATGTTCATCATGGACAAGATGCTCCAGGCGCTGCCGGAGCCGCGTGAGGAGCTTTCGCCCTACGCGCCGCGCATCCAGACGCTGAAGATCAACCCGGAGAAGATCGGCACGGTCATTGGCCCAGGCGGCAAGACGGTGCGGCGCATCCAGGAAGAGACCGGCGTGAAGATCGACATCGAGGAGGACGGCTCCATCCACATCGCTTCGGTGAGTGGCGAGGGCATGGAGCGCGCGGTGGCCGCTGTGCGCGCCCTGACCGAAGAGGTCGAGGTGGGCAAGATCTACACGGGCGTCGTCCGGCGCCTGGTGGACTTCGGCGCCTTCGTCGAGATCCTGCCCGGCAAGGAGGGGCTGGTCCGCACGCCGAACCTGGCGGACTACTTCGTGAGTCGGCCTGAGGAGGTCGTGCAGGTGGGCGACGAGATTACTGTGATGGTGATCGAGGTCGATCCGCAGGGCCGCATCAACCTCTCACGCAAGGCCGCCCTGAGCGGCGAGATGCCCACGGCGGAGGAGCTGGAGGCGCAGCGTCCGCCCGCCCGCCCGCGCATGGGTGGCGACCGTGGCGGGCGCGGCTACGGCGGTGGTGGCGGCGGCTACTCCGACCGCGGCGGGCGCCCCGGCGGCGGCATGGGCGGCAATCGCCCCCAGGGTGGCCGTCCGCAGGGCGGCCGCGGCGACTACGGGCGCGACCCGCAGCGCTAGCGGACGCGACGTATCCGCAGGCGGCGGGCGGGGGGAGCGAGCGCTTCCTTCGCCCGCCGCCTTTTTGCGCGATTTTGGGCTATGATGGAGGCGCCGGGCGGCATGGCGCGGCGCGACACAGCGACCAGAACGCAGGAGGACGGGCGATGGCGACGGCGCAGGAGCTATTGGACGAGATCGCGGCTGAGGTGCGGGTCTGCCAGAAATGCCCGCTCTACAAAGGCACGAAGAACGGCGTGCCGGGTGAGGGCAGCGCGCAGTCCGAGGTCATGTTCATCGGCGAGGGGCCAGGATTCCACGAAGATCGCCAGGGGCGGCCATTCGTCGGGCCAGCGGGGCAGTTCCTCAATGAGCTGCTGGCAAGCATCGGCCTGGATCGCTCCACTGTCTTCATCACCAATGTCGTGAAGCATCGCCCGCCAGAGAACCGCGACCCGCTACCAGAGGAGATCACCGCCTGCGGCGAGTATCTGACGCGCCAGATCGCGGCCCTCAACCCCAAGGTGATCGTCACGCTGGGACGCTTCTCGATGGCGCGCTTCTTCCCCAATGCGCGGATCGGGGTCATCCACGGCCAGGCCAAGAAGATCGACGGGCGGATCGTCGTGGCGATGTATCATCCGGCGGCGGCGCTGCACCAGAGCAGCCTGCGCCAGACCGTCGAGGAGGACTTCCGCCGCGCCATCCCGGCGGCGCTGGCCGAGGCGCGACGACTGGCGGCGGAGGGCAAGCTGGCCTCGCAGACCGACCAGCAGGGCGAGCGCAAGGATGACAGCCCGCCCCCGCAGCAACTCTCGCTGTTCTAGATCCGTGGGCGCTAACGGCGAGCAGTCGCCTCCGCATCGCGTTGCTTGCGTCGCTCCGCCTGGGCGCGCGAGACATGCACCGCGTGGCCGACGTGCGCGGTGCTGCGGAGGACCTCGAAGGTCTTGGAGAAGCCGCCGAGGATGGGAGTCAGCGCCAGGAAGTTGAGCGTGGCGCCGACGTGGTCGCGGTGGCGCAGATCGGCCACCAGGTCACGTATAGCGCAGGTCGAGCCGAGCAGTGGAACGAAGCTGACGACGATCTGGGTCGCCGCTCCCGGCAGGCCGAGATCGGTCGCGAAGTCGCCCAGCAGCAGCCCCGCCGTGACATCCCCCAGCACCGAGCGGCGGCGCGTGGCCAGTGGCGCGGGTTGTGTGGGTTGCGCGGGGGCCAGATGCGGTGGCAGCGGCGTGGTATCGCCCGCCGCGACGCCACTGGCGGGCCATCGTGGCGCGCCTTGCGGGTAGCGCTGGTCATAGGCGCCCGCTGAATAGGGCGAGGGTTGTCCGGGTCGTTCCGCCATAGTTCGCCTACCTCCTGCGCTAAGAGCGCATCGCGACTGGCGCCGCCCGAACCGCCTGCCTGGCGCGCACACTCACTGTTGCGTGTACGTTCGCGCGCATGGCTAGGTTGGGATGCGCCGCTGGCCAGGTGTTGCGGCGCTGCCCTTCGTGTATACTACTGACAGGACGCAGCCCGCTCCACGCGGGCATTCTATCATATCGCGATACACGTGAGGAATAGGTGTAGCAGGCCGGTCGTCAGGTGGCGTTGTGGGCTTCCTGGGGAGGTAGTGGCATGGCGAAACCAACCATTGCGATTTTCTGGGTAGCGGGACTCGTGTTTCAGGTCATCGGCGCGATCCTGTTCCTGCAGGTCCCGCCGGACGACCGCCTGGCGTCGCTCACGCCGCAGTCGCAGTTGATGATTCCCTTGCTCGCGATCATCGTTGGCGTGGTGGCCAATATCATCGCCTGGATTGGCGCGCTCGTGCTGGCGGCGCGGCTGGGCGCGTGGATCTGGTTCATCGGCCTGCTGGTCTTTAGCGACATCGGCCTGCTCGTCTTCCTGATCTTTGGCCCCGACTTTGTGTATACCGACGAGTATCAGGACGCCTATGACGAGATCCGCAACGAGCAGCAGGGCCTGAGCAACCCGAACGCGCGCTACTGAGCCGCGCGCCAGTTCGTGTCCGTGAGAGCGACGTGTTGACCGGAGTGGTCGCGCGGCGTCCGTAGCGGCGTGGCGGCTCCCCGCTCTACACTGCCTCGCGGCGGGCGTCGCGCGGGGCGGCGCGCGGATGCGGGAGGCGGCGAGATGGATAGGGCGCGGGATGAGCGGGATGAGCGGGACACGAGCGGCGCGGCGAGTGGCGCCGCCCAGGGTGGGCGTGGACGGCGCGCGGGCGGGCGACGCATGGCGGCGGATGAGCGGCGCGGCGTAGCAGCGGCTCCGGTGGCGGCTCCGGCGGCCTGGCTGACCGAGACCTTCCCGCCGGGACTGCCGATCCGCCCGACGCCAGGGCTGAGCGGGCCGGATGGCGTCCCGCGCCAGTGGGCCTTCCCCGTCGGCTACAACATCGCGCAGCTCCCACGCGCCACCGAGCAGGCCACCTTCGCCCAGCTTCGCAGCCTGGCCGCGCTCTACGACGGCGCGCAACTCTGCGAGCGGGTCTACTTTGATGTGCTGGGGCGGCTGGAGCTACGCGCGCTGCCTCGCGCTGAGCTGCTGGCGGAGGATGGGCGCCCGACCTCGCCACAATGGCGCGAGGCCACTCGCCGCGTCGAGGCTTTCCTGGAGAGTCCCGACCAGACGCAGGACCTCCGCGCGTGGCTCGTCGCCTTCGTCCGCGACCTGCTGGAGATTGACGCCGTGGCCATCTACACCCGGCGCACGCGCGGCGGCGGCCTGCACGCGCTGGAGCTGGTGGATGGCGCGACGATCAAGCCGCTGCTCGACAACGCCGGTCGCTCGCCCGCGTCGCCCGCGCCCGCTTATCAGCAGTTCCTCTATGGCGCGCCCGCTGGCTGGTATTCGCGCGCCGAGATGGACTACATCCGCGAGACCGCGCGCACCGACAGTCCATATGGCCTCTCGCGGGTCGAGCGTATCATCCTGCGGGTCAACCAGGCGCTACGCAAGCAGAGCTTCGATCTGGCGCGCTTTACCGATGGCGCGACACCGCTGGGGCTGATTCAGCCGCCCGCCGACCTCGCCTGGACGCCAGAGCAACTGGAGAGCTTCGAGCGCGCCTTCAACGGCCTGCTGGCGGGGGCCGACCGGATGCGCGTGCGGGCGCGGGCGCTGCCGCCGGGCGCGACCTGGCGGGCGCTGGCGGGGGATGATCCGTTGGTCGAGTTCGACCGCTTCCTGCTGAATGTGACGGTCGCGGCGTTCGGCCTGACGATGGATGAGCTGGGCTTCACCGGCGACAGCAACCGCAGCGTCGGACAATCGCAGGAGAACGTGGTCTATCGTCGCGCGGTGGCCCCGGTGATGGCGCTGGTGGCGACCTATCTCACGCGCAAGGTGCGGCGCTGGCTCGACGACCGCTTCACCATCAGCTTCGGCGGCTTCGAGGAGCCAGAGGATTTCGCGGCGCGCGCCGCAGCTTTCGCCAGCCTGATCCCGCTGGGGGTCGTCTCGCCAGCGGAGGCCGCGCGCCAGCTCCACCTGCCCCTGCCGGAACGTTGACCTCGCGCGCCAGTGCTATACCCGGCGTCTGCTATACTGGCGATGGCGTGCGGGTCGCTCGGTAGTCCTGTGACGTGCGCCAGGGGAGAAGGCGGATGTTCGGTTATCAGTTGTACATCATCCTGATTTACGTCGGACTGGCGCTGCTCATTCCAGCAGGCGCGATCATCGGCCAGTTTGCGCCGGGCGGCCCACGCGCGATCACCAGCGGCGCCGC
>DASVWQ010000512.1:0-2125 GCA_036393135.1 Ktedonobacterales bacterium | reverse complement strand
GAGCGCACGCCCCTGGACACGGGTTTACCTGCCCCTTGCGAGCGCCCGCCGCTGGCTTGACCCTCCGCACGCCGCGGGCATACAATCGCCGCAGGGCGCCCGCGCGTGGCGTCACAGGCGCGATGGGACGCGAGGCGAGGCGATGGCAAGCAAAACGGCGGACGGCGGCGCCCTCCTGCTGGCGATAGATGTGAGCAATACTGGCATCAAGTTCGGGCTGTACCTGCTGGATGGCGAGACGCTGCTCGCGCGCTTCCGCATCGCCACTGTGCGCGAGAAGACGACCGACGAATATGCGATGCTGCTGGCTCAACTCTGCGGCCACGCGGGCATCGCGCTGGAGCGCATCGCCGCCGTCATCATGGCCAGCGTCACGCCGCCGCTCACCCCCGTCTTCCAGGAGCTGGCGCTGACCTACCTCAATCGTGAGGCCATCGTCATCTCGCATGAGACGCCGCTGGGTGTGCCGCTGCTGGTGGACAATCCCTGGGAGACGGGCGCCGACCGTATGATTAGCGCGCTGGCCGCCCACACGCTCTACGGCGGGCCAGCCATCGTCATTCAGTTCGGCACGGCCACCAGCTTCGATTGCGTCTCCGCGGAGGGCGCCTTCCTCGGCGGGGCCATCGCGCCAGGGCTGGGCATCTCGGCGGACGCGCTGGCCCGCGCCGCCTCGCGCCTCTATCAGGTGGAACTGGCCCCGCCGCCCGCCGCGCTGGGCACGAACACCGTCCACAGCATGCAGTCGGGTATCGTCTACGGGCATGTCGGGCTGGTCGAGGGGCTGGTGGCGCGACTGCGGGCCGAGCTGCCGGGAGGCGGGCAGGCCAAGGTGATCGCGCATGGCGGGCTGGCCGGGGTCATCGCGCGCATCACGCCGTGTATCGACATCGTGGACCCCAACCTGATCCTCGCCGGGCTGCGCATCGCCTACCAGCGGCTGCGCGGCGCGGACGACGAGCACGGGAGGGCCGGGCGATGAGCGATCTGGCCGACCTGCGCAAAGAGTACATGCGCGCGGGCCTCGATGAGTCGATGCTGGACGCCGACCCCATCCGCCAGTTTCAGGCCTGGATGGACGCCGCCGTGGCCGCCGGGCATCCTGAGCCAAACGCGATGACCGTCGCCACCGCGACCGCCGACGGCGCGCCCTCCGCCCGCATGACGCTGCTGAAGGGGCTGGACGCGCGCGGCTTCGTCTTCTTCACCAACTACGAGAGCCGCAAGGGCCAGGAGCTGGCGGCCAATCCCCGCGCGGCGCTGGTCTTCTTCTGGGTGTTGCTGGAGCGCCAGGCGCGGATCGAGGGGCGTGTGGAGCGCGTCTCGGCGGAGGAGTCAGACGCCTACTTCCACAGTCGTCCGCTGGGCAGTCAGCTTGGCGCGTGGGCCTCGGCCCAGAGTCAGCCCATCGCCAGCCGCGCAGACCTGGAGCGGCGCTATGCCGAGCTGGAGGCCACCTACGCCGGGCGCGAGGTCCCGCGTCCGCCGCACTGGGGCGGCTATCGCATCGCGCCGACGGTGATCGAGTTCTGGCAGGGGCGGCCCAGCCGTCTGCACGACCGCCTGCGCTATTCCCGCGCGCCAGCGGGCGACTGGCGTATCGAGCGGCTCGCGCCGTGACCCACGCCGCCCGTCCGCGCACCCCACCCACTCACCACACAGGAGCTACCCGCATGCCGAAGCAACAATCCGCCGCGCCGATGGCCAGCGAGCGCAAGCCCATCACGCCGGAAATCTTCGCCAGCCTGCGCGTCGTCAGCGACCCGACCATCTCGCCAGATGGCAAGCGCGTGGCCTATACGCTGGCGGAGTGGGCGCCGGGCGAGCAGCGGCGGCGGGTGAGCGTCTGGGTGGTCAGCGCGGAGCAGACGTCCGACGGGCGGCTCCCTGAGCCAACGCTGGTCGCCGCCGTCGGCAAGCACGACTCGCAGGCGCGCTGGTCGCCGGATGGCCAGTGGCTCGCCTTCCTCTCGAACCGCGAGGAGGAGGGCGGCTTCGGCAAGGCGCAGGTGTATGTGGCTCCGGCGGCGGGCGGCGCGGCGCGACGGGTCTGCGCGATGCCCAACGGCGCGGGCGCGCTGGCCTGGTCGCCCGACAGCCAGCGTCTCGCCTTCACCACGCTGGA
>DASVWQ010000511.1:0-13194 GCA_036393135.1 Ktedonobacterales bacterium | reverse complement strand
GCTGCGTCGCGCGCTGGACGCCGACGAAGACCTGGGGCAGGACTGAGCGCTGAGGGAGGGCGAAGATGGGACCGAATTCGTGGGATCCGACCGCGCCGATGGGGCCAGCCGCCCCCGCGCCGCAGCATGGCGCCCCGCAGCCTGGCGCGCCCCACTGGCCCACGCCGCAGCATGTCCCGGCCAGTCCGGAGACCACCGGCGCCCTACCGATTCGTCAGCGACGCTGGGTGGCCGCGCTGGCGCTCTATCTGCTCGCCCCGCTGATCGCCGAGGCGTTGACTGGCTCGACCCCGCCGCTCAGCTTCTTCACACCTGTCCCATTCCTCTACCTGACCGCGCTGTATGGCACAGGCGCGCTGCTGGCCCGCGAGACGGCGCGCCGCCGCAATCTCGGCTGGAGCGCGGTCATCCTGCTGGGCGCGGCCTATGGCGTGCTGGAGGAGGGGCTGGTCGTCACGAGTTGGTTCAATCCCCACTGGCCAGACGCGCTCTACCTCGCCAGCTTCAGCCGCTACCTCGGCGCAGACTGGTTCTGGGCGGTGGGGCTGACCGCCTTCCATGCCATCATCAGCGTCACGCTACCGATCGCGCTGGTGGAGGCGGCCTTCCCCACGCTGGCCCCGCTGCCCTGGCTCTCCACGCGCGCCTATCGCCTGCTGATTGGTTGGCTGGGAGTGGTTTCGGTCGCCGGGCTGGTCGCCTTCGGGTTTGTGATGTTCCGCGCCGAGGGCTATCATCCGCCGCTGGTGGGCTGGCTGCTCGCGCTGGCCATCGCGGGCGGGCTAGTCTGGCTGGCGACCCATCCCTTCGGTCGGCTCTGGCGGCGCAGCCAGGGCGAGCCGACGGTCCCCCCGCGCGTCACGCGGCGCGGCGCGCCCTCGCTGCCGATGCTGCGGTTCGCGGGTTTCGCCTACAGCGTCGTCTTCTTCGTCATCCTCTGGGGTGGGCCGCGCATCTTCCACCGCCAGAGTGTCGCGCTCGCCGCCCTCAGCCTCTGGATCGCGCTGGGCGTGTGGGCAGCGAGCCGCTGGGGCCACCGCATGGACTGGTCGGCGCGGCGGCGGCTGGCGTTGCTGACGGGTGTGGCGCTCTTCTGGGTCGCGCTGGCCCCGCTGCTGGAGTTCTCGATCCGCCCGGCGGGTAAGGATGAGACCGGGCTGACCATCCTCGCGGTGGCCATGCTCGCGGCGCTGATCTGGCTGGCCCATACCGCCCGCAAGACGGAGGAGCGGCGCCTCGGCGCGGGCAGAGGCGGCTGAAGCCGCGTCTAATGCCAGTTTCGTTTGGTTTGTCGTCGCTTGACGCTAGATAACACCTCAGGTAAGCTGAACGCGCTCGCTGAGCCTGCGAATCAGGGTGGGGCGAGCGCGCCATGCGCGCAGGTTATACGCAACGAGAGGACGCGCCATGTCCATGGGTCTCCCGCCACCGGTTCCCGCTGTGCGCCGCGCGCTCGGCCAGCGCGCTGGCGCGCTGGCGCTGCTACTCTTGCCGTTGCTGGCGGCCTGTAGCGCGCCCCGCGGCGCGGGACCCGACGCGACCATCTACGCTGCGAGCAAGACAGGGGCCGTCTCCGCGCTCGACGCGGCCAACGGCGCGGTCCTCTGGCAGAATCACTGCTACTGCGTGCTTGGCATGGCTGTTGATTCCAAC
The DNA here is from genome assembly GCA_036393135.1 of Ktedonobacterales bacterium. Taxonomy (GTDB): domain Bacteria; phylum Chloroflexota; class Ktedonobacteria; order Ktedonobacterales; family JADMIN01; genus JAKAIY01. Next base: position 11,541 of record DASVWQ010000511.1, on the reverse strand, counting down.
CATCACACGCTCCTCGTGACGACGTTCGACAGCGCCGTCGCCGCGCTGGACACCACAACCGGCAAGTTCGACTGGCGCTCCACGATCGGGACCGACGGCATGCTGGACAAGCTTTATCTCGTCGGATCTATGGTGATCGCGGCTTCCCACCCCTTTCCAGATACCCATGCAGGCAGGAGCGTGATTGTGGCGCTGGACGCCAGATCGGGCGCGCTGCTGTGGCGGGTCTCGTTGCCAGGCGCTATCACTGGCGCCCTGGACATCCACACCGACCGGATCTACGCCAGCGTGAACCCGGCCAATGCCAGCGGCAGCGTCGGCCCTGGCGCGATCTACGCGCTGCGCGCCACGGACGGTGCGCAGGTCTGGCGCGCTATGGCGCCCACCACGCTGGTCGCTGGCCCGGTAAGTGACCAGACGCAGGTCTATGCGCCTACCAACGTCGGATCGGTGTTCGCCTTGCGCGCTAGCGATGGGGCGCTCCAGTGGAACCAAAATATCTCCGCCAGTGGCCCGCTCTCAGCGCTCTTCGCCAATGCCACCGCTATCTACGTCGGCGACGGCGACGCGACCATGCGGGCGCTCAGCAAAGCGGATGGCTCGGTGCTCTGGACGCGCACTATCCCTAACACCACGACCGTTTTAGGGCCGCTTGTCTACACTCCTTCGGACGGTGGCTCCTTGGTGTTGCTGTCCTCGGACTCCACGCCGATCGTTGACGCGCTCTCCCCTAGCGCTGGGTCGGTGGTCTGGAGCCAGGAGGCGCCAGGGCCAGGGTTACCGCTCTTTGTCCTGGGAGATTATATCTACCTGTCAGTGTCCGACGGAATCGCGATTCTTACCTTGGCGCAAGGGAGGTATGCCGCAGACTACCCTGTCTATAACGCCTCCTCGGGCTACACGTCTGCGGAGCAGGTGGACTTGGGCGACATTGCGTACATTGTGGCGGGCCCGCCGCGGGGGTGACCTGACGCCGAGTCCGCTCCATTCAGGCTTCCCACCAGCGGAAAGAGTACCGCAAGCAAGCGGATGTGGCGCCGCACCAGGCTTCCGGCTGAAGCCCAGCGGCTTTACGGGCTGTTCTGTTTTGATCGTGACTACGGACCTTGGGCTGCGGAGGCGGCCTTTGTGGCGCACACGCCTAGACGCGGGTTTACCACCCCTGTTCGTTCTCTAGCTCGCCTAGCGCTGGCCAATTGCGGCGGTCAACTCGACCTCGGCGTAGCGGGAGTCGGGATAGAGCGCTGTCTCGCTGCGCGCCTGCGTCAATAGCTCGCGCCAGCGCTCGGCGCGCTCGATACCCGTCTGCGCGATGGCTGGCGTGATGCGGTCGAGCAGGGCCAGGTAGTCGGCCAGCATCAGCCGCCCGCCGCGCGTCGCCCGCTGGGGGCCGCCGCTGCGCACCACCGCCTGCCGCGTCTGGACATTGCGCAGGCCCGCCGTCCGCAGGAAGTCGCCGAGATAGGGGCCAGCGCCAGGGTAGATGCCACGCCCGGCGGCCAGGCTGGCGAATTTGACGGTCAGCTCGTTCAGCGCGCTATCGGGGCTGCGCGCCAGCCCGAAATCGCGCAACTCGACCCAGCCACCGGGACGGCAGACCCGCCTCATCTCGGCGATGACGCCGGGCCACTTGCTCACGGGGATGAAGGCCGAGGTCGCGCGGGCCACCACGTAGTCGAAGGAGGCGTCGGGGAAGTTGAAGGTCGCCAGCGCGTCGCCGGTGACGAAGGCGCAGTTCTCCGGCAGCGGGTCGCGCCCGCTCTGCGCGCCCTCCGCCAGCGAGGCTTCGAGCTGCTGCGAGTTGATGTCGAAGCCCACCACCGTCGCGTGCGGGAAGGCGCGGGCCATGTCGCGCGCCCAGCGGCCCGTTCCGCAGGCGACATCCAGGATGTCGCGCGGCTGCCCCAGCGGCGCCAGATAGTCGCCGCCCAGCTCCCAGCGGAACATGAAGTGCTGCATGTCCAGGCGCGAGATTTCGCTCTCGCTCTCGCCGAAGATGTAGTCGCGGTCATCCGACCCATCTGTCGCGCCAGATGTCCGCGCGCCCAGCGCGACCTGTGGACGATCCAGCGTCGGACGACGCCAGCGCCGCAAGAGCCAGCTCATGGTACCCTCCCGCTCGCGTCGCCGCCTGGGGGCTCCTTGCCTCCGATCCCACGGCCTACGCATTGTTACGCAGCGAGTATACCAGAGAAGCGCTATCCCTGCGTTATCTCAGCGCAAGCCGCCCGCGCGCGGAGCGTAGACGCGGCGCGCGGGGACGCTCACGAGGTCGCGCTCTGGCCAGCGGACGGCTGTGAGGCGCCCACCGTGGACGCAGCCCGTATCGACGTTGATCGTGTTGTGGCGCCAGTGGGTCTCGCGCCAGGGGGTGTGGCCGTAGACGACCGCCGCCGCGCCGCCATAGTCCGCCGCCCAGTCGATGCGCTGTGGGTGGCCGTACTCGTCTTCCCAGCCAGTCGTCTCGCCATAGAGCGCCAGCGCGCGGATGCGCTCGGAGACGCGCCCGTGGTAGCGTTCGGGCAGCCCGGCGTGGGCGACGATGAGATCACCCTCCGCCAACCAGAGATAGGGCGGCAGTGCGCGCACGAAGGCCACGAAGTCGCGCGTGAAGGCGGCGCGCTCCTCGGCGGGCAGCGCGGCGATCTGGTCGAGGCTCTCGCGCAGGCCGTGGGCGACGAAGACGTTGCGGCCCTCCAGCGCGCGGGCCAGCTTCACATCGTGGTTGCCCGGCGCGCAGAAGCCCTGCCCCGCCGCCACCAGCGCCATCGCCAGCCGCGCCACCGCGACCACGCCGGGACCACGGTCCACCAGGTCGCCAACGAAGATCACCCGCCGCCCGTCAGGATGCCGCCAGCCGCCAGCCGCGCCCTCGTCGCGCGTGTACCCCAGCGCCGCCAGCAGATCCAGCAGTTCATCGTAGCAGCCGTGGACATCGCCAATGATGTCGAACGGGCCGCGCTCGCCGCGTAGATCGCAGGCCAGCGGACGCCGCGTGACGCGCGCCGCCGTCCACGCCTCCAGCGACGCCAGCGCGTGGGCCGCCGCGAAACCGCGCGGGCCGACCGGGAAGCGCGCCAGCGGGACCGCGCCGCCCAGCGCGATGGCCACCGCAGAGACATCGCGGCTGTGCGCATCGCGGATGAGGGTCGCGATCAGCGCGGGATCATCGCCGAGGGGCAGCGCCACCGCCAGCTCGCCCTCCGCCAGGCGCCGGTCGAGGACGCCGCGCGCCGCCAGAAAGGCTTCCGGCGAGGCGACCTCCGGCGCGACCAGCGCGATCTCGGCGGGGGTGAAGTGGCGCGCCGCGAACTCGCGCGCCGTCGCGATGTCTCCGCTGGCGATGACGACCAGCGCCAGCGCTGGAATCGTCAGCTCCGGAGCCGTGACCTCCTCACCCACCGCCGACTCGCCCGTCGGCTCCTCGCGCGTCATCGCGTCGCTCACTCGCGCATCCCCTTCACAGCGGCGCCACGCTGGACGCCCAACCACGCCGATACCTGCTGTATACCACCTGCTACGGGAGGGAGCGCGCCGACATGCCACTGCAGCGTGCGTGGGTGTGGGTTGAAGTGGCTTGAGGGGGATGATGGGGAGATGGAGGGAGTGTGCGGAAGACACGAAAAAGGGGCAGATCGCATCCGCCCCAGATTTCGCTTGTGACGTGGGAGAGAAATCAGCCTCTCATCGCCGATGCGCCGGGTGCGAGGAGTAGCAGCCTACTCGACCCGTGCTCGCGCTGGCGCCGAAAACAGCCCGGCCTCACGCGGCGCGCCCAGAAAAACAGCCTGGGCAAGTGTGGCGGTCTCCGCAGAAATCAGCCTGCGCCCGCCATGCCGCTCCCACCGGATACAGCCTCCTGGGAGCGGGTGCGGCTGGAGAACAGCCCAGCCGCCTGATCGTGAGCGATGGTGGAGAACAGCCCTCCGCGCTCAGACGATGGTGGAAGTATAAGCGGAGCAAAACCAAAGTGCAAGCCATAGTTTGCTATGATATGTATTTGTATCACTTATAATTAGTCCAAAACGCTTGCATTTGGCGCGTGAACGTGCTTGCCCCTGTTTTCCGGGCGCTCAGACAGGCCGCGGAGCACAAAACGATGCGCGAACATGCAAAAACGCGACGGCGCCGGAGTAATCCCGATGCCGTCGCGTTGGTCGCGGCCACTCATCCCCAGTGGAGATGAGCGAGGCCAGATGCGCGAGTGTCATACGCGCGGATGCGCGCTACGACTTCTGCTGCTTGGGCGTGCCGCGACCGCGCTCGCCGCCCTTTTTGCCAATCCGGCTGTAGAACTCTGGCCCTTGCTGGCGCTTGGTGGATTCGCCGCCCTTCTTGCCGATTTCGGCATAGAACGAGGAACCAAGCTTCGATTTGACGGCTTCGCCGCCCTTCTTACCAATCCGGCTGTAGAACTCGGGGCCGTACTTCTCGCGCACAGCCTGACCACCATGCTTCGCCTTGTCCGAACCCGGCTCTGGGCCACGCTTGTTGGAAGCCATCGGTCGCACCTCTCTCTTCGTACAAACATCCCCCATGTGTGGGGCGCCGCAACTTCATCGGAGGCTGCGGACGCGCGAGGCGGCTCTCTCGACTCGTCGCCGCTGGCGCTCGCCCTGCGCAGGTGGGCGCCGCCAGATGGGCATTTTCTGGAGCCTCGCACGTATAGCCGACAGGCATCGGCAGTCTTCGCTCCGCAGAACGCATGCCAGCTATCACACAGGTTTACGTTGGAGGGTAACAGAAGTTGTACGGTTGCGTCAAAATAGTGAGGTTACTCTCAATTTTCCTTGCGAGCCGCCGCCACGCGGTTTGCGATGAGCGCCGCCGTCGCGCCCGCGCCCACGCCATTATCGATGTTCACGACCGTCAGTCCCGGCGCGCAGGTCTGGAGCATCGCCAGCAGCGCGGCCTTGCCCTTGCCGCCCGCGCCATAGCCAATGCTGGTCGGGCAGCCGATGACGGGCGCGTGCGAGAGGCCCGCCACCACGCTGGGCAGCGCGCCATCCATGCCCGCGCAGACCACCAGCGCCGCCACATCACTCGCCAGCAGCGCGTCGAGCGGGCCGAAGAGCCGATGGATGCCCGCGACGCCCACATCGTAGATCACGCTGACGCGGCAGCCCATCTCCTCGGCCACCAGCCGCGCCTCCTCCGCGATCGGGATGTCACCGGCGCCCGCTGTCAGCACGCCGATATGGCCGCCCGTGTCGGGGCGCTGGTAGTCGGACGTGTGGAGGGCGATGGCGCGGGCGGTCTCGCGGATGTCGGCGCTGGCGTCGGGGAACTCGGCGCGCAGCAGCGCGATCTGGCCAGCGCGGGCGCGGCTGACGATGGCGTAGCCGTTGCGCTCCAGGAAGGCGCGGACGATGGCGACGAGCTGGTCATCGCGCTTGGTCTCGCCCAGCACAACCTCCGGGATACCCTTGCGCGCGGCGCGGCCCATATCCAGACGCGCCTCCACCAGCGGCGTGACCGGCGCTGGCGCGCTCAGTGTGACGTCTATATGCTGCCGCGCGATCTCCACGACTTCCCAGGCCGCGGCGTCATCGCGCCCATCGGACGGCTGCTGGCTCATGTCTTCGCTTTCTCCTCGCGACGGGCGCCGGGTGGGACAGCGCGCAGTGGCCCGCCGCAGTCGCGCGCCGCATGAATCAGCGTAGCACACGACGGGCGCGGCCTGCCAGCGCGTGCGAGCGGCGCGCTCAGCGAAATAGCCCATCTGGGCGCCCGCCCGTATGCCCCGCGAATGCTGATTTCATGCGGTATGGCGCTCAGCAAACCGACAAGCGGCCTTGCGTGGGCCAGCGCGCATGGCTATACTACCGTGGGCGTGATGTCGCAACCATTCTGCCCGCGCAGGACGTGGCGCGGCGCGCGAGAGGCGGTCGCATGGAGGTATTGGGGGGCGTCATGGGATTACAGGTGCGGCGTTTGGGCATTCTGGCTGTCGCATTGAGCGTACTGTCGGTAGCGCTCGTCGCCTGCCAGGCGCCTGCCGTGACTGGATCTAACACCGGCGGCGGGTCTACTGGTATTTCACTTATTACTCAGGCCGCAGGCTCACTCAGCCCGACCCCCACGTTTCCGCCGATCACCATCGGCGCGTGGCCGTCGAGCTACTCACCGGGTAATCCTGACACCATCACCATCTATGCCATCCTGCGGGTGCAGGACCAGAGCATGCAGACGCCCTCGCAGCCACCCAATCCCGGCCTGCCGGTGAGCTTCCTGATTGGCGCGCCGATCAACCAGTCCGCAACGGTGAAGACTGGCCCGGATGGCGTGGCGGCGACCACCGTCGCGTTCAGCGATCCTTCGCCCGGCGTCCCGGTGATCGTGACGGTGACAGTCAACTACAAGGGCGTCCCCTACTCCAACCAGACGTTCTTCACGCCGGGCGCCACCTTTACGCCGACGCCCAAGGCTACGGCGGGCAAGACGCCCTCGCCTGGCGCCTCGCCGAGCCCGACGCCATAGCCTGCCTGCGCATGCTGCGAAGCGAGGGCCCCCGCATCCCACACAGGAGCGGGGGCCTTCTGCGTGAGCGGGCGCTGTCAGCCCTTCAACCGCTGGCAGCGCGGGCAGAAGTGCGTGCCGCGCTGGGCCACGGTGATACGCTCGATGGGCGTCTGGCAGCGCGGGCAGGGCTGCCCCGTGCGCTGGTAGACGACGACATGCTCCAGGTTCGCGCCCGCCTCGTTGTAGAGGTCGCGGTTGCGGTCGAAGGTCGTGCCGCCATGCGCGATGCCCGTCGTCAGCGCCTGCTGGATGCCCTCGCGCAGGCGGGCGACTTCGGCGCGGGAGAGCGAGTCGGCGCGGCGCAGCGGATGGATACGCGCCAGCCAGAGCGCCTCATCGGCGTAGATATTGCCCAGCCCGGCGACGACTCGCTGGTCGAGCAGCGTCGCCTTGATAGCGCCGCGCCGTCCGGCCAGCCGCGCCGCCAGCGCGTCGGCGGTGAAGGCGGGTTCCAGCGGCTCCGGGCCGAGGTCGGCCAGGGGCGCAGGCAGCGCGTCGGGCGTGGCCAGGGCGATTCGCCCGAACTTGCGCGAATCGCTGTAGACCAGGCGGCGGCCATCGTCCAGTGTGAAGATGACGCGGGCGTAGAGTGGCTCCGGCTCGCCATCCGACGACAGCAGCAGGTTGCCAGACATCCGGCGGTGGACGATGAGCAGGCGGCCATCGTCGAGGGTCAGCAGGAGGTATTTGGCGCGTCGCCCCACCGCGACGACCGCGCGCCCGCGTAGCTCCGCCGCTAGTTCATCTGGCGCCAGCCCGACGATGGTGCGCTCCCAGCGCGTCTCCACGCCGACGAAGCGATGGCCGGGCAGGGTTTCGCGCAGTTGCCGCGCGAGATATTCGACTTCCGGTAGCTCTGGCATGCTCGGCGCCCCTCGCTCCGCTACACTCCACTACGCCTGGCCGCGCTCAACAATCTGGACGACCTCGGCGGTCGCCGCTGGCGCGAGATGCTGATCGAGGAAGGCGCCCACTCGCGCGATCCACATGTCGGGGTCGCGCCAGTAGGCCTGCACATGCCGCGCTTCGGCCACCTGCCACAGCTCCTTTGGCTCGCCCGCCGCCGCGTAGAGCCGCTCGCCGTCGTAAGGCTCATCGGCGAGGCTATCCTGCATGTCGGCGATGATGAGCGTGGCGCGCGGGCTCACCTGCCCGATCACCTGGGCCGGGCGAATGTCGCTCAGGCGGACATTGGCCATGCGCTGACCCCACCAGACCACCAGATTCGCCAGCGGAAAGGCGGGGAGATGGGTGAAGCGGGTGAAGAGTTGGGCGATGTCGCGCTGGAGGTCGGCGAATCCGCTCTCGATGACGAGGGCGCGCAACTCCGGCGCCTCGGCGGCGGCGAGGGTCGCGGTGATGGCGCCCAGTGAGTAGCCCATGATGGCGAGGCCGTCCATGTCTACATCGCCGCGTGCGCGCAGCCAGGCGATCACCGCCGCGACATCCTCGCGCTCGCGGATGCCATACGTGACCATCGCGCCCTCGCTGTGGCCGTGGCCTGCGAAGTCAAAGAGCACGGCGCCGTAGCCGCTGCGCGCGTGGAGCGCGGCGACCTGTTCGAGCCACTGGCCGCGATTGTCGTGGATGCCGTGGCAGCAGATGAGCGTGCAGCCGTTGCGCGCTGGCAGATACCACGCCGCCAGCGCGCCGCTTGGTCCGGCGATCCGCACATCCGTCAGCGCCAGGCCGACATCCGCTGGGGTCAGCGCCAGCGCCTTGCGCTCCGGGCGCAGCAGCCCGCGCGCGACCCGATACGTGAACCAGAGCAGCGCGCCTGCCACGAGCGCGAGAATGACCAGCGCCATGATCGCTATCCGAACCCAGAGCATAGCGGCTCGTGTTTCCCTTCTGCGCCCACGCGGGCTATTGGCTGACCTTCGAGAAGACGTCAGGATGGCTGTCAACCCAGTGGAACTCATGCAGCGGCCAGTAGACAAACTCCGCCCTGCCGAGGATGTTCGAGCGCGCGACGGGGCCGAAGCCGCGCGAATCTGTGGCGGACCACGCCAGCCGCGAATCCGCCATCGTGAAGTACTGGTCGGGGCTAAGGGTATATTTGCCGATGAGCTGGCTTTCGGACTGCCCCGGCGCGATGCCCGTATAGCTCTGCTCGTCCAGCGTGACGCCATCCACCTCCACAGTGGTCGAGGTGATGAGAATGGTATCGCCCGGCACGGCGATCACCCGCCGCAGCAGAAGTTGCGAGGGATGCTGCGGATCGGCGACCAGCACAATCTCACCGCGTGAAGGGCCAGCCAGGAGGTACGCGGCCTTGTTTACCAGCACGCGCTGCCCCTGCTGGAGCGCGGGCGCCATCGAGCCATCCACCGTGCCAAAACTCTGGGTGACGCTGACCGCCGCAAAGACAATGCCGACGAAGAGCAGCACCTCCACCAGTTCGCGCATCAGGTGCGCGCGACGCTCCGCCGCCGCATGGCTCAATGTGCTCCGCATGCCGCTCCCTCAAGGCCGCCTGCTGTGGCGACCAGGACTCAGGCGTCGTCTAGTGTCCGACGCCGCTGAAAACGTTTGAGTAGGTCGAGATGCCGCGTAGCCCCGGCAGCGGCCAGTAGACGAACTCCGCCTTGCCAATGATGTTCGTGCGGGGTACGTAGCCGAAGACGCGCGAGTCGATGCTGTCCTGCCGGTCGTCGCCCATCACGAAATACTGGTTCGCATGCAGGGTGACCGTCGGCAGCACGCTGGCGTTCGCTGGCGTGTTTGGATCGAGCAGCGTGATGTATGGCTCCTTGAGCGTGTGGCCGTTGACAATCACCGAGGTCGGCGTGATCGAGATGCGGTCGCCGGGGATGCCGATGACGCGCTTCACATAGGTCGCGCCAGGGTCGCTGGGCGGGTGGAAGACGATCACATCGCCGCGCTGGGGCGAGCCGAAGTCATATGCGAGCATGCTCACCACCACCCGGTCGCCAGTCGTCAGGCCGGGCTCCATGCTGGGGCCGTCCACAGAGTAGGGGCGCGCGGTGACATTCACGACCAGGAAGACGATGATCATCAGGACGGCCGTCTCGATCAGCTCGCGGGCAAGGATACGGGTGGAGCGCGGAGGGCGCACAGTGGGCCGCTTGCCAGATGGGATGAGTTGCGCGTTCGCCACGCGGATGACCTCCCTCGCGTCGTCCGGCGCGCCTCGCCAGCGCGCTACCAGCCTGCGCTCCGCCGACCTACGCGGGAGGGGCTGCAAACATCGCGTATTATAGCATAGGGGGCCGGAGACTCCCGCCTATTTGGGGCGCCCGGCCTGCCCGGACTCGTCGGAGATGTCGCGTAACCAGAGGAGATTCGCCGTCATGGCTTCCATTCCACGCCCGCTCACCCTGATCGTGATGGACGGGTATGGCATCAACCCACGCAAAGACGCGAACGCCATCGCGCTGGCCAGCAAACCCTACCTGGACGCCATTGAGCGCCAGTGGCCGCACACCCAGATCGCCACCTCCGGCCCGGCGGTCGGGCTGCCAGAGGGGCAGATGGGCAACTCCGAGGTCGGCCACCTCAACATCGGCGCGGGCAAGCGCGTCCTGCAAGAGTTCACCCGCGTCAGCGCGGCCATTCACGACGGCTCGTTCTTCAGCAATCCCGCCCTGCTCGACGCCATCGCGCATGTCAAGCGCAACGGCTCGAAGTTGCACCTCTGCGGGCTGATCGGTGATGGCGGTGTCCATGCCCACCAAAGCCACCTGGAGGCGCTGCTGCGGATGGCCGCGCGCGACGAGGTGGAGCGCGTCTACATCCACGCCTTCACCGATGGCCGCGACACCTCACCCTTCGGCGGGCGCGAGTACATGGCCGAGCTGCTGGCGCGGGCGAAGGAGCTGGGCGGCGAGCATCCCGCGCGGGTGGCGACCATCGCCGGGCGCTACTACGCGATGGACCGCGATAACCGCTGGGACCGCATCGCCCGCGTCTACTTCGCGATGACGCGCGCCGAGGGGCAGCGCGCCAGCGATCCCGTAGCGGCCATCGCCGACTCCTACGAGCGCAACGTCACCGATGAGTTCATCGAGCCGGTTGTCCTGATGGAGGATGACCACCCTGTCACTATCGTCGAGCCGGGCGACGCCGTGATCTACTTCAACTTCCGCTCAGACCGGGGACGCGAGCTGACCAAGGCGTTCGTCCTGCCAGAGCTGCCCCACCAGGCCGAGGGCAAGTTCATGCGCGGCCCGCGCCTGGATGATCTGGTCTTCGTCACGATGACCGAGTATGAGTCCGGGCTACCGGTCGAAGTCGCATTTCCGGCGGACAATGTGGATGAGCCGCTGGCGAAGATCCTCTCGGACCGTGGCATGCGCCAGTTCCACTCCGCCGAGACGGAGAAATACGCCCACGTCACGTTCTTCTTCAACGGCGGACGCGAGGCGCCCTACCCCGGCGAGGACCGTGAATTGATCCCCTCGCCGAAGGTGGCGACCTATGACCTGAAGCCGGAGATGAGTTCGGTGGAGTTGACCGATGCGGTCGTGCGGCGCATCCAGAGCGGCGACTACGATGTCATCATTATGAACTACGCGAACGCCGACATGGTGGGGCATACGGGCAAGCTGGACGCGGCGATCAAGGCGGTCGAGGCGGTGGACGCGGGCGTCGGGCGCGTGGTGGAGGCGGCGCTGGCGGCGGGCGGCGCGGCGCTCATCACTGCCGACCACGGCAACGCCGAGCAGCTGGTGGAATATGACACCGGCAAGCCGCTTACCTCGCACACCACCAATCCCGTGCCGTTCTACTTCGTCGTTCCGCAGTGGCCGAACGCGCGCCTGCGCGGCGATGGCATCCTGGCGGATGTCGCGCCAACGATGCTGCAACTGCTCGGCATTCCGCAGCCAGCGGGGATGACGGGCCATTCCCTCATCGTCGGCGAGGAGGGTTGAGCGATGACGCAGGAACCACGAGACACGAGCGCGATCAGCTATCGCGAGGCGACGACCGCCGATGTGGAGACGCTGGCCGATCTGCGCTGGCGGATGGAGACAGAGCGCCACCCGGAGCATCCCG
>DASVWQ010000510.1:0-3977 GCA_036393135.1 Ktedonobacterales bacterium | reverse complement strand
CGGTGATGTCGGCGATGTCGGTCGCGCTGAAGCTCTGGGTATTGGCGTATGATTGATTGTTGGTCAGCGGCGTCACAAAGAGCGTCGTCGGCATCAGCGGATTCGTCATCGAGCCGAGGTAGCGCAGCGGGTACTCGATGCCGTTCTGCTCCTCGTTGATCATCGCCGTGATGTTCGGGATGTCGCCATTGATGGTCTGGTTGAGATAGTGGAACGAGCCGTACAGCCCCTGTTCCTCAGCGTCGTAGATGACGAAGCGCAGCGTGCGCGCGGGGTAGAGGTGATTCGCGCGCCAGTAGCTCGCCAGCGCCTTCGCCACGCCCAGCTCGATGGCGCAGCCGCTGCCATCGTCGTTGGCGGACTGCGTGGAGCTGCCCTCGCCATCATAGTGGCAGCCAATCACCACCACCTGATCGGGATGCGTCAGTCCCGGCACGCTCACCTCGACGTTGAAGGCGTCCACCGTGGCCGGGCGGCCCGTCCAGCCCGCGACGTGGAACGGGTCGCGGCGGGCCTGCGCGCCGAAGCCATCCAGGTCGCGCAGCATCTCGGCCTGCCAGTAGGCGGCGAACTCGTCATGGCCATTGACGGTGACGGGCAGATTGTTGTCGTAGCCCGCCTCGCGCCGCTGGTAGCGCGTCACCATGTAGTCGAGCTGGTCATAGATGTAGTTGGGATCGACGGTCGGGAAGCCAATCGCGGCGGCGTTCGCGGGCTGCGTGCTGGCGGTCGGCGTCGTGGCGGGCGCGGCGAGCGCTGTTCGCGTGGCCATACCCCCGCCTGGCGCGAGAGCCATCATGAGCGCCGCCAGCGCAAGCGCGAAGACTCCTGGCCTGATGATTCGCTGTCGCATGGTTGGCGCTCCCTCCATCTTCGCCCGCTTCTCAGCCAGCGGCATGTCCGCGCAGGCCATCGCAAGCAAAGACGGCCCCCGGCAGGCCCATTTTACGCCACCTCCTCGATTAGGCGTGACGCGCCTCGCCTGAGCCATCCGCGCTAGCCCAGTGGCAGCGGCGGATTCGCGGCGGCGGCGGCCAGCATGCGCCGCCGGATGTACTGGCCGTAGGGGACGCTCGGCGCGCCACTCCAGTTGGCCAGCAGGCCTGGCGTCTGGCAGCCGCCCGGCGTCCAGGCCCACGCCAGGTACGAGACGCCCAGCCGCGCGAAGTAGTCTAGCGCGGTGGCGAGGTAGCCGGTCCGGCAGTCGTAGGCGCCGAACTCGGTGGCGATGACTGGAAGCTGGCGCGCGGTCGTCCCGAAGGCGCGCGGCCAGTCCGACGGCTGCATGACAGTGGTGTGGTTCCACGGATGGGTGGCGTAGAGAATATTCCTGAGCGGGATGGCGCTCTGGCGGTCGATGCCGGAGAGGTCATAGCCCCAGTCCAACCCGCTGACGATGATGATGCTGCGCGGCGCGACGGCCCGCACCGCCGCCGCCAGCGTGGGCATGCCAATGGCGGTATACGTCCGCTCGCTCGCATAGCCATAGCACGAACTGGTGATCGGTCCGCCGTGGCGCCATTGCTCCCAGCTGATGTCGTGCGGCTCACCGAACAGGTCGAACAGGACGCGTGGAGCGTGGCCATACTGCGCGGCGACCTGCCGCCAGAAGGCGAGGTCATACTTCGCATCGGGCAGCGGACACTGCTCGCCGCCGCCCGCGACATCCTGCGGCAGGCTGAAGGGCGCGTCGCGTTGCAGGTCGAGGATGACGTAGAGGCCGGCAGCTTCGGCGTTGGCGACAGCGGCGGCGACGGTGGCGCGATAGGTGGGACAGCCATTGCCCAAATTGCGCCAGAAGCCCGACGAGAGCGGGATACGCACGGTATTCATGCCCCACGCGCGCATCGCCTGGAAGTCGGCCTGCTGGAAGTGGCCATCGCCCTGGCACTCGAACTCCAGCGAGTAGCGCGCGGCGCCCAGCAGTGTGAGCGCGCGACCATCGGGCGCCAGGATGTGTGTGCTGGAGACCGAGAGGCCCTCGGTGATCCACGGGTCCGTCGTGGCGGTGGGCGTCGCGGGCGGGCGGGTGGCCGTCGGCGCGCTCGCCACGCCTGAGTGTCCGCTGGCGCAGGCCGCGCTCGCCAGCAGCGCCACCGCCAGCAGCGCGACCAGGTTTGCCGCACGCAGTCGCCGCAGCCGATCACCCCGACTCACGAGCATCTCACCTCGCGCGCCACACACTCTAGCAGCGCCCAAGCCAGCGCCATTGTCGCTTCCTACGGCAGACGATACGGCAGAGGCGCCCTACGCCTACGGCTGCCCGCCAGACGGGCCATCCACCGGCCCCCACGGCAGAGGCGGTCCATCTGGCGAGCGGGGCGCGTCCGGCAGAGGCGCGGCAGGCATGGCTGCGGACGGCATGGTAGATTCGGAGCCGCCTCCGCGCGAGAGCAGCAGGAAGGTTCCTGCGCCCCCGCCCATCGCCAGCAGCGCGATGACCACCAGCGCGGCGATCAGCGTGCCACCAGAGAGTGGCCCGAAGACCCCCAGAACCGCTGGCCCACCGCCTGACACTGGCGCAATGCCGCCGCCCGTATCCGCACCCGCCGTTGGACTCGCTGGCGTCGCGGTCGCCTCCGCCACGCCTGCCGTACTCGGCTTCGGTGTCGCGGTGGACTTCGACCCTCCACCTCCGCCTCCACCTGGGCCGGAAGGATTCGTCAGCGGGAACGTCCACACTTGCGGCTTGTAGTAGGGGTCGCCCAGGTAATCGACGGTGATGCTCTTCGCGCCATATAGATCGCTAATTGGCGAGACCGAGAACGACGCCACGCTCACATTAATCGGAACTCCTTTGCGGAGATATATGATCTGGCTACCACCGCTGAGGTAAACGGTACACTGGCCCCCAGGTATCGGAAACCCTGGCGCTGGCTTAAACTTGACGGACACCTGGATCGGGACACCGGTGGTAAGAGCGCTCGGAGTCGTGGAGAGAGTGACGCCACCCAACATCTGGCCTTTGGTATCAAGGTAGTTAGGGAAGCTATATCCGGTATCGGGAAAGTAATAGTCGGCCATGTTGTCGATCTGGCAATCCAGTTCATATTGCCCTACCAGCGCAGGAGCGGTAATTGTTGCGATTCCACTGCTGGTCATCGGAGGGCCGACATAGACATAGATATCAGGGCCACGCAGTCTTATGGTAACAACCGATTGCGACCACTGGATCGGATAGTTGGGATCCTGATAGCTGCTCCGCATGACAACATATACCGTCTGTCCTGGCGTCCATACCGCCTGCGTGGCGAAGCCCATACCAGAGGAGCTAACCCCACAGGACAGTGTTGCCTGAATCTTATTCACAGTAAGCGTGACAGCGTTGCTAGTGACCATCTCGTGTGTCGTCAGATCAGTAAAGTTCGCTACGACGGTGTGCTGCCCGACCGCAAGCGTTATCGAATGGGCCGCATCGAATATCAAATTCACATGGTAGGTGACGCCATCCGCAGCGGAGAGACCCATCGTTATTTGTGCGGCCGCGCTTTGGGCTCCGCTATCCACAACGAGGTGGACTACGGCGTCGGTCTGTGGGCCAGTCCAGGTTGCGCCGAGAACCAGTGTCGCCTCCACTGTTGGTCCTGGGCGCGCGTCAAACTGCGAGGTGGCGCCGCTCAGTACGGAGAGCGACAGCGTATCGCCGCTAGTGGCGCGGCTGCTGGCGGCGGCGTGGGCAGGCGCGGCGGCGATAGTCAGCGCCAGTCCGAGGGTCGCCACTCCAGCCCACGCGATCATCTTCCGCCAGCGCGCGCTCATATGACGCCCTTCCCATCTCTCGCTGCTCTCGTCCGCATCCCGACACACTATCCGCAATTTTGCGTATATAGCGCCAGTATAGCAAGTCGCCGCCTCTCTGGCAAGCGGCTGGCGCTTCTGCGCGCCTTACCAGCCCGCCGCTGTGGTATCGTGAGCGCAAGGCAGACGGCGTCAGCGGGCGCGACGGAATGCGTGGGAGGCGAGCGGCATGCGTCAGG
>DASVWQ010000509.1:0-12140 GCA_036393135.1 Ktedonobacterales bacterium | reverse complement strand
CCCGCGATCACCACGGCGTCTGGCTGGACCCGCTCCAGGTCAGCCAGAACCGCGTCGAAGGCGGGCAGATTCCCGTGCAGGTCCGCGATCACCGCAAAGGTGGGAGCTGTTCGATGCGCCAAGGCTCTACGCTCGTTCCTGTTCGCGGCTCAGCTCTCGCTGATGTCGATGCTGAGGATGCGGTCGCCGGGGGCGCGGTCGCGTCCGGGGTCGCGCTCGCGGAGGCTGTTCACCACGTCCATCCCACTGACGACCCTGCCGAAGACGGCGTGCTTGCCGTTGAGGTGCGGGGTCGGGCCGAAGGTGATGAAGAACTGCGAGCCGTTGGTGTTGCGGCCAGCGTTCGCCATGCTGAGGGTACCCGCGCTGTCGTGGCGCAGGTTGAGCGCGCTCTGCTCGTCGTTGAACTGATAGCCAGGGCCGCCAGAGCCCGTGCCGGTGGGGTCGCCGCCCTGCGCCATGAAGCCCTTGATGACGCGGTGGAACGTGACGCCATCATAGAAGCCATCGCGGGCGAGAAAGACGAAGTTGTTGACGGTCACGGGAGCGTCTTTGGCGAACAGCTCGACCTGGAAATCGCCCCGCTCGGTATGGAATGTCGCCACATAGCGCTTGCTGGGATCTATCGCCATCGTCGGCGGCTGCCGATATTGCTTGGCCACGCGCGAAACCTCCTCGGTCGCTCTCTGCGAAACATGTACGCTCCCACTGTACCGCACGGCGCCGCGCAGCCGCCACACGCTCACCCAGCGTCCGCCCGGCCGCTCATGCCAGGCCATCGAGCACGTCGCGCAGGTTGATTTCCCGCCCGGCCACTGGCGATTCCCGCCTCCAGTAGTGGTATACTGGAGGCTACGCAACCCTGAAACTACGCTGTATCATGCCGTCGCGCCCCTCCAATGTCCGCTGTCGCGATTGGCCCCGCGCTTGCGCCTGGGCCGGTCGCGCGCGTGTTGGCCCGCGCGAGAGGTGGAGGCCGTTCATTGAAAGTTACCGTTGAGCGCACGCCCGAGAGCGAGGCGATGGTGCGCGTCGAGCTGGACTGGCCTGAGATCGAGGCCGCGTCCAATAGCGCCTACAAGCGCGTCGCGCAGAAGTACAAGGTCCACGGCTTCCGGCCCGGCCACGCCCCGCGCACGATCCTGGAGCGCATGCTGGGGAAGGACGCCATCTACCAGGAGGGTCTCGACGACCTGATCGACGCCGCCTATCGCAAGGCGATTGTCGAGAACGACCTGACGCCGATCACCAACCCGCATGTGGACACCGAGAAGCCGCTGGAGATTGGCGAGCCGTTCGTCGCGACCGTGCATGTGCCGGTGCTGACCCCCGCTACGCTCGGCGATTACAAGAGCATTCGCCTGGAGCTTCCCAGCCTGGAAGTCACCGATGAGCAGGTCGAGGAGACCGTCGAGCGACTGCGCCAGCAGCAGGCCGAGTGGCTGCCAGTGGAGCGCGGCGCCAAAGCGGGCGACCAGGTGTCGATGGACCTCAAGCTGACCAGCGAAGGCTCCGACATCAGCAATCTGCACGACAACGAGTTCGTGCTGACTGACGGCGAGCGCGCTGGCATCTTCAGTGGCATGGACGCGCACATCTTCGGGATGAAGGAGGGCGAGTCCAAGACCTTCACCACGACCATCCCGGAGGACTACGGCAACCCCAAGTACGCGGGCAAAGAGGCGACCTACGACGTGACGCTGAAGGCGGTCAAGGAGCGCGAGCTGCCCGAAGCCAGCGACGAGTTCGCCATGACCGTCGGCGACTACACCACGATGGACCAGGTGCGCGCGGCCATCCGCGAGCAGCTCAAGACGCAGCGCGAGCGCGACGCCAACCGCGACCTGAGCGATAAGGCGCTCAAGGCGCTCACCGAATCGAGCGTCTATACCATCCACCCGCTGCTGACGCAGGATGAAGTGGACACGATGGTGCGCGAGACGAAGCGCTCGCTGGAAGACAGCCGCGTCAGCTTCGAGGACTACCTGGCGGCGACGAACAAGTCTGAGGAAGAATTCCGCAAGGAGTCGGAGCCAGAGGCCACCGAGCGGGTGAAGCGCGATCTGGCGCTGGCCGCGCTGGCCGACGCTGAGGGCGTGACCGTCGCCGACGACGAGGCTGGCCAGTGGTTTGAGCTGATGAGCATGCTGACCTCCGGGCGGCGCGATCGCTGGCGCGACCTGAACGCCAGCCAGAAGCGCTCGATCATCGCCCGCCTGCGCCGTGACAAGGCGCTCGACCGCCTGATCGCGATTGGCACGGAGGGCAAGTGGCCGCCTGCCCGCCCGACGGACGAGACGGCGACGGACGAGGCGACTGCCCAGGCCAACGCGGCGGCGGCGGCCCGCGCGGGCGACGAAGAGGCTGGGGCGGCGGCGGCTGAGACGGCGGTGGAGGAGCAGCCCGCCAAGCCCGCGAAATCGGGCGCGAAGGGCAAGTCCGCTGGCAAGGCGAAGGCGGCGGAGGAGTAACGCCTCCGCTCGACCGTCGTTCTCTGACATTGTGATGGCGAACGTATGCGCTGGGATTTGGAGCGATTCTGTTCCTCCCTGGCGCATGCGGCGTATATACTATAATTAGACCTATCCGCCACGACGCCCGTTTTCGCGGGCTGGTGGGTGGGGAGCGCGGGCAGCGCGCCGCCGTCGGGCCGAGACCATCCGGCGGGGGGCGCATGCGCTACGCGCGCTTGTTAGCCAACGCCAGTCATTGGCGGGCCAGCAGCGAGTCAACAGCGGGTCATCGTCGAGTCATCGTCGTCAGTGTGACAACCAGGGGCGCCCTGGCTGAGGCGGGCCATCTCGTCAACTGCGACACCACGTCCGGGCAGCGGGCCAGGGCGGCAGGCCGTATCACGGCGAACAGCGTCTGATTGCGTCGGAGAGAGGCCGGCGTCCAGCGAGGGGATGGTAGCAACGTGGCGAATTCGAAGGGGACGCGCATGACGTACCGATGCTCTTTCTGCGGCAAGAGTCAAGACCTGGTGCAACGGCTGATCGCCGGGCCGGGCGGTGTCTATATCTGCGATGAGTGCGTGGACCTGTGCCGCGAGATCATCGAGGAGGAGCAGGCGGTCGTCAAGCCGCGCGTCTCCAGTGGCAAAGTTCCCACGCCGAAGAAGATCTACGACCAGCTCAACCAGTACGTCATCGGCCAGGACCGCGCCAAGAAGACCCTCGCCGTCGCCGTCTACAACCACTACAAGCGCATCTCGGCGTCCAAGTCAGTGGGCGAGGTCGAGCTGAGCAAGTCGAACGTGCTGCTCGTCGGCCCGACAGGTTGCGGCAAGACGTACCTCGCGCAGACGCTGGCCAAGGTGCTCGACGTGCCATTCTGCATCGCCGACGCGACGGCGCTGACCGAGGCTGGCTATGTCGGTGAGGATGTCGAGAATATCCTCCTGCGGCTGATCCAGATCGCGGAGTTCGACGTGGCGCGGGCCGAGCGCGGTATCGTCTACATCGACGAGATCGACAAGATCGCGCGCAAGGCCGACAATCCCTCCATCACGCGCGATGTCTCTGGCGAGGGCGTGCAGCAGGCGCTGCTGAAGATCATCGAGGGGACGGTGGCCAATGTGCCGCCGCAGGGTGGTCGCAAGCATCCCCACCAGGATTTCATCCAGATCAACACGCAGAACATCCTGTTCATCTGCGGTGGCGCCTTCGAGGGGCTGGACAAGATCGTGGAGCAGCGCCTGGGCAGCCACAAGCTGATGGGCTTCAAGGCAGTGGATGAGACCCCCGAGCTGAGCAATACCGCGCTCGCCCAACTCATCCCCGACGACCTGCTGAAGTTCGGCATGATCCCGGAGTTCATCGGTCGCCTGCCGGTCGCCTGCTCGCTCGACAACCTCGACCGCGAGGCGCTGATCCGCATCCTGACGGAGCCGAAGAACGCGATCATCAAGCAGTACCAGAAGCTGATGAACCTCGACCGCATCGATCTGACCTTCACACAGGCCGCGCTGGAGGCCGCCGCCGACGCCGCGCTGGCCCAGAAGACGGGGGCGCGCGGTTTGCGGACCATCGTGGAGAATGTCCTACTGGATGTGATGTTCGATGCGCCCTCGCGTTCAGATGTGAAGAAGGTCGTGATCGATGGCGAGACGATTACGTCGCATCAACCTGCGCAGATCGTGACACGCTCCGTCATCGAGGCGCGCTCCGTCGAACTGGAGAACGAGTCCGCCTGACGCCGCCCACATCTCTTCAGGCGGGTGGGCGCGCTTCTGGCGCCTCGCCCGCCCGGATGGCGTGTGTTCTGGCGCGCGGCGTGCGTTTCCGACGACGACAACCGCATCGACAACCGCATCATGGATCTACGAGTGACGCCTCTCTCCGAGGCGATACGCGCGCCCGCGCAGGGCTGAGCGGATCGCGTCTGAGAGTGGCGTCGGACGTTTCAGGCGATACCAACCGGGCCAGCCACGCCCTGGCGAGACTGGCTCTGAGCAGATGAACGGAACACAGCGAGCAGTCCCGGCGACACATGGGGAGTCGCGGGCGCGCGTGGTGGGTAAATGAGAGGCGGCGAGAGCATGTCGCATATCCTCTTGGATGGCCCATGCGCGAGCGCCCGCCGACAGGCACAAGCAAACACAGACTGGCGAATCAGTGAGGTCCCATTTCATGGATACAAGTTCTTCGCGTGGGAAGCATGAGAGAGCGGCAAAGGGCGGCGGGCGACACGCCAGCCACGACAGCGATAACGAGCAGGCGGCGATGGCGCAGACCTGGCCACTCGCGCTCCTCAAGGGCGTAGTGATCTTCCCCGGAACGAGCGCGACGCTCTCGATTGGGCGCGAGAAGACGCTGGGGGCGGTGAAGGCCGCCTACGCCGCCGACAAACAGTTTATCGCGTTGGCCCAGCGTGATGACGGGGTGGAAGACCCCGGCCCAGACGACGCCTACACCGTGGGCTCACTCGTCGAGGTACGCCAGTATGAGGAGCAGGGCGATCAGGGCGCCATCCAGATCACCGTGGCGGGGATGCGCCGTGTGCGCGTGGCGGGCTGGGAGCAGCGCGAGCCATACGCCCGCGCCGCCATCACCGAGGTGGAGGAGCCAACCGTCGGACGCGCCGACAGCCGCGCGATGATCCGCTACGCCACGTCGCTTTTCGAGAAGCTCTCGCTCATCGACCGCCGCTTCAATGTGGACGACATCGGCGAGGCGGCCAGGATCGGCGCGGCGGGGCGGCTGGCCGATGAGCTGGCCGTGCGCCTGGGCGGAGACGCCGCCCAGCAGCAAGATCTGCTGGAGACGCTGGACCCACTGGCGCGCCTGGAGAAGGTCTGTGTCTCGCTGGGCAACGAGATCGAGATCCGCGAGCTGGAGAACAAGATTCGCCAGAAGGTGCGCCACCAGGTAGACAAGAACCAGCGCGAGTACTACCTGAAAGAGCAGTTGCGCGCCATCCAGGAAGAACTGGGCGGCGACCAGGCCAGCGAGATGCGCGAATTGCGCGAGCGCGTGGCCCAGAAGCGCCTGCCGGAGGAGGCCAACGCCAAGGCCAGCAAGGAGCTGGACCGCCTGGAGCGCATGCCCGTCCACTCGGCGGAGCAGGTGGTCCTGCGCAACTACATCGACTGGGTGCTCGCGCTGCCGTGGAGCGAGCGCACCGAGGACCGCCTCGACATCCCCTTCGCCCAGAAGACGCTCGACAACGAGCATTACGGGCTGGAGAAGGTGAAGGAGCGCATCATCGAGTTCCTGGCTGTGCGCCAGCTCCGCGCGCTCCAGGCGCAGCGCCTGGCGCAGGCGACCACGCGCGGCGGCTCAGCGGCTGACAAGGCGGCGCTGGCCCAGGCGGCGAGCGCCAACAAGGGGCCGATCCTCTGCCTGATTGGCCCGCCCGGCGTCGGCAAGACCTCGCTGGGGCGCAGCATCGCCCACGCGCTGGGGCGCCAGTTCGTGCGCATCTCGCTGGGCGGCGTCCACGACGAGGCCGAGATTCGCGGCCACCGCCGCACCTACGTCGGCGCGCTACCGGGGCGCATCATGCAGGCGATGCGCACGGCGGGCGTGGTGAATCCCGTCTTCCTGCTCGATGAGATCGACAAGCTGGCGGCGGACTACCGGGGCGATCCGGCGGCGGCGCTGCTGGAGGTGCTCGACCCGGAGCAGAACAACAGCTTCAGCGATCACTATCTGGAGACGCCCTACGATCTCTCGCAGGTCTTCTTCATCTGCACAGGTAACAGCCGCCACCAGATTCCCCGCGCGTTGGCCGACCGCATGGACATCATCGAGCTACCGGGCTACACCGAGGAAGAGAAGATCGAGATCGGGCGCAACTTTGTGCTGCCCAAGGCGCTGGGCGAGCATGCTCTGACCCGCTCGCAACTCCAGATACCGACGGCGGCGCTGCGCTACCTCATCTCCAGCTACACGCGTGAGGCTGGTGTGCGCAGCCTGGAGCGTCAACTCGACGCCATCTGCCGCAAGGCGGCGCTGCGCATCGTGCGCGAGCCGAACGCGCACATCCGCGTGACCGAGAAGCTGATCGAGCAGTATCTTGGCGCGCCGCGCTACCTGCCCGAGAAGAAGCTGGAGATCGGCCAGGTCGGCGTGGCGACGGGCCTGGCGTGGACGGCGAACGGCGGCGCGTTGCTGCCAGTCGAGGTGGTGACGATGCCCGGCAAGGGCGGCCTGATGGTGACGGGCCAGCTTGGCGACGTGATGCAGGAGTCGGCCCGTGCGGCGCTCTCCTATATCCGCTCGCGCGCCAATGAGCTTGAGCTGCCCGAAGAGTTCCCCGGCGAGATGGACGTCCACATCCACCTGCCAGAGGGCGCTATCCCGAAGGACGGCCCATCGGCGGGCATCACGATGGCGCTGGCGATCATCTCGGCCATCACCCGCCGTCCCATTCGCAGCGACATCGCCATGACCGGCGAGATCACGCTGCGCGGGCGCGTGCTGGCGATTGGCGGGCTGAAGGAGAAGGCGCTGGCGGCGCATCGCGTTGGCATCCGCCATCTGATCGTCCCGGCGGAGAACTCCAAGGACCTCACTGAGATTCCGGAGAAGATTCGCGCCGAGATGCGCTTCACGCTGGTCGAGTCGATGGATGAGGTCGTGCGCGAGGCGCTGATGGAGGCGCCAGCGGAGGCGACGCCAGTGGGCGATGACGCCGCCGAGGGCGACCGCGCCGCCCACGAGCGCGATACGCCACCCGCGCCCGACGTCTATCCGCTGACGCCGGAGATGGAGCAGCTCGATGAGCCGCCGCCACCGCTGCCCGACGCGCCCCAACCCGGCGGCAGTATCGGCTGATCGGGGACCACGCGAACGTGATATGCGCGACGATGAGGAGCCTTTCCCGCACTGACCGGGGGATTGGCTCCTCGCGCTTTTCCTGGGTCTGCGCGCGGGCATATACTGGCAGTGCGCCACCGCGAGCGAACGCGGGCGGGCGCGTGTGGAGGGGAATCATATGACGCCTGAGGCGCCCTATACCGTCACGGAGGTCAGCGCGGACGAGGCCGAGCCGCTGACCCCATACCTCATCGCGCTGCTGCGGGACGCCGTGGCCAGCGGCGCGTCGCTGGGCTTCTGGGATCCGCTGGACGAGGCGCTGGCGCTGGCGTTCTGGCGCGGAGTCTATGCGGCAATGCGCGAGGGGACGCTGCGGCTGCTGGTGGCGCGGCGGGCCGACGTGGTGGTGGGCAGCGCGCAACTCTCGCTCTCGCCCAAGCAGAACGCCGTTCGCCGGGGCGAGGTCCTGAAGGTGATGACCCACCGCGACGCGCGGCGCCAGGGCATCGGCGCGGCGCTGATGCGCGAGGTTGAGCGTCTGGCGTATGATGCTGGCAGGCGGCTGCTCGTTCTCGATACGAATACTGGAACCGATGCCGAGCGGCTCTACCGGCGGATGGGCTACCGCGAGCTGGGCGTCATCCCCGACTACACCGTTGGGCCGGATGACGCCGGGCATGCGGCGACATTCTTCTATAAGCCGCTCGCAACGCCTGATGGCCGATAGCAGTGAGAGGAGCGTGAGATGCGGCTGACCATACGGATGCTGGGCGCGGCGGCGCTGATCCTGGTTCTGGTGGGCCTGGGTATGTATCTCAGCGCGGCCTCGCTCAGCGGGACGGCGGCGCTCGCGCGCCAGGACAGCGCTGGCAGCGTCACTGACCTGGCGGGCAAAGTGACGCTCATTGTCGCGCTGATCGCCGCATTCGTCGCCTGGCAGCGTGAGCAGGGGCGCTGGTTTGGCGCGCTGCTCGTCGCCGCCGCGCTGGCGCTCTTCGCGGGGCTGCTGGGTACGCTGACCAACACGGTCGTCTTCTATTTCCTGCTGCCGATTGTGGCGGCGCTGGTGACGCTCGCCTATACGATGCGTATGCGCGACGCCCCACACGCCCGCGCCTGGTGGTTGCGCCAACGGTAGCCAGCGTTAGAGGGAGGCCACACCCATGCCGCTCGTCAGCGCCGGATGGTGGGCCGCGTCCATCGCGACCGCCGCCTTTGTGATCCTGCTGCCCATCGCGCTCATCGTCTTCGCCCATGTTCGCCTGCGCGTGGCCTGGCGTTATGCGGCGTGGGGGGCGCTGATCTTCTTCCTTTTCCAACTCGTCACGCGCGTTCCACTGATACAGGTAGCGCAATACTTCCTGACGCCCCAGCTCCGCGCGTCGCGCGCGTTGCTGCTGGCCTTCATTCTGTTCGCGGCGCTGACGGCGGGCATCTTCGAGGAGGTCGGACGCTACGTTGGCTACCGCTGGCTCATGGGGCGCGAGGAGAAGACCTGGGCGAAGGGCGTCATGTATGGCCTGGGGCATGGCGGGCTGGAATCGGCTGTGCTGATCGGCGGCGTGAGCATTCTCCAGCTCGTCAACATCGGGCTGATCGTCAGCACGAATATGGCTATCGTGCCAGCGGCGCAGCGTGCGACAGCGGCCCACGAGATCGCCACAATCGCCGCGCAACCCGGCTGGCTGCCACTGCTGGGCGGCTGGGAGCGCGTCTGCGCCCTCACCGCGCATGTCGCGCTCTCGCTGATCGTCCTGCAGGTCTTCCGGCGCGGCTCGCTGGGCTGGCTCTGGCTGGCCATCGGGCTGCACTTCCTGCTGGACGCCACGGTCGCGCTAAACACCTTCGGCCCCTTCAGCGCGCGGGGCAACCTGCTGCTGACCGAGGGCGTCATCACGCTGCTGGCGATTGGCGCGGCCTGGGTGATTTTCGTCCTGCGCGACCGCTCCGCAGCGCCGTCCCCCGCGACATCCGACGAGGCCGCGCTGGATCAGCCCGCCGCCTGACCCACGCGCGCTGGCAGAAGGAGGCGCCCCCATGCTCACCCCGCGACGGATCATCGGGCGCGCGGCGCTGGTGGTAGCGCTGGCCGCTAGCCTCGCGTCTTATGAGCTGGTCAATCATCCCGCGGGCCAACTCCACGTCCTGCGCACTCCGCTCGACGCGGCGCTGCCCTTCGTCCCGCTCTTTGCGATCCCGTACCTGCTCTATCTGCCGTACCTCGCGCTGACCTTGCTGCTCTTCGGCGCGACGAACTGGCGGCGCTTCGCGGTTCTGGCGCTGGCGTTCATCATCGCCAGCCTCAGCGCCGATGTGATCTATCTGCTCTTCCAGACCTATGTGCAGCGTCCGATGGTGGTGGGCGATGGCCTGGGCCCGCAACTCGTCCGCTTCGTCTACGCCCACGATCAGCCGTACAATGATTTTCCCAGCCTGCACACGGCGGGCGCGACACTCTGCGCCATCGCCTACGCCCGCTGGCGGCCCGCCTATGGCCTCGCCGCGCTGCCACTCACACTGGCCATCATCGCCGCGACCGTGCTGATTCGCCAGCACTACCTGGCCGATGTGGCGGGCGGGCTGGCGCTGGCGGCGCTCGCCTGGTGGGCGGCGTCGTGGCTCACCCGCCGCTTCGCCCCCGCGCGAGCGGGCAGCGTATCCCCGGCGCGTAGTATCAGGTAGGTGGCATTCTCACGAGGAGGGTATCTGTCATGCGTTGGGCTGGCATCATCATCGGCGCGCTGCTGGCGCTTGTCGGCGTTATCTGGACACTTCAAGGGGTCGGCATTCTCGGCGGCAGCTTCATGACCGGGAATCGCCTGTACGCGATCATCGGCCCCATCGTCGCGATTGTGGGGCTGGTCCTGCTCGCCTTTGGCGCGCGGCGACGCAGCGCATAGCGGGATTGGCAAGGCTCAGGTAAGCGTGATCATCGTTTCGCCCGACGCCGAGCCGCCAAGCCCAGTGGCTCCAGGCTGGCTCCACGCGGGAATCGTCGCGCGCATGGTGTAGGCGCCGGGCGTCCAGTCGGGGCTGAAGCTAAAGAGCGCGAGCGTCTGAGTGTAGGTGTGGGCGCTGTTGGCGGGCGTGGCGGGGCGCAGATCGCCGCCTGTGACGATGGGGCAGCTATCGCCATCGCCAAGCTGCAGCGGCGGCTGACTCGATCCCTGTGGCGTGAGGCTGATGAGGATCGCCTGCCGCTGGCAGGAGCCATACAGGCTGACAGGCTGGCTGGTGTGGTTCTCGACGGTAATGGCGACCGTCAACACGAGGTCGCGTTCGGCGATGCTTCCTGATTGGCGCGCCGCCAGCCGGACGGTGACAGCAGGCGAGGGGGTGGGGCTGGCGATGCGAGTGACCGCCGAGGAAGCGCCCCCACTCGCGGCGCACGCGCCCAGCAGCGGCACCATCCCCACGAGCAGGGCGCTGATAGCCGCCGCGACGATCTGCTTCCCATGCATCACTCGTCGTGGCGCGCTCATACCTGCGGTAGCTCGCTGATCTTCAGACTGCGGCGAATCTTGCGCTTGCCCTGGCCCAGCGTCCACGAGCCGAAGTCGCGCTCGGCGATGCGGCGGCGGGCGGTGCGCGCGGCCCCCACCTCTGGGGGATAGCGCGGCTCGGTCAGCGTGGCGCGCTCGGCCAGCGAGCGGATGCGCGCCCGCAGCGGCTCCAGCACCCAGCGTGACTTGAAGACGCTGCCGACGAAGCCAACCGGGAAGGCGTCATCGGCCATCCCCAGCGAGCGGATGATCGCCGCGACGCTCTCGGCGATGTCCTCCGAGGCGTGCGCCAGGATCGCCCGCGCGACCGGATCGCCCGCGTCGGCGGCCTCGGAGACGTGGCGGGCGAAGTCGGCGATGCGCAGCTTGCCCAGCGAGCCGCTATCCGCCAGGCGGCGCATCCCATCGCCGTCCTCCACGCCGTAGCACTCGCCCATCTGGCGGGCCAGGCTGGTCGGCGCGCGGCGGCCATCCAGCATCTCCATCGCCGCGTGGATGCCCGCGAGGCCAATCGCGTAGCCGCTGCCCGCGTCGCCGAGGATGTAGTCCCAGCCGTCGGTGCGCCAGAACTCGCCCAGCGTGTTCATGCCCAGGCCAGTCGCGCCCGTCCCGGCGATGGTCACGATGCCCGTCTCGCCGCCCGTCACCGCCGCCCACGCGCCCACCACGTCGTTCTCGAAGATGGCCGGGCCGTGATAGCCCAGCAGCGCGATGGCCCGCTGCGGCACCGGCAGATCGAGGTCGGTGTCGAAGCCCGCCAGACACAGGCAAATGGCGTCGAGCGCATCGAGCGCCACGCCCGCCGCCGCCAGCGCGTTGGTGATGGCCTCAGCGATGTTGGCGCTGCTGGCCTCCATCCCCACCGAGCGGTAATTGGAGGGGCCAGCGACGCCGGAACCTGCCACGCTCAGATCATCCCCCACGACCGCTGCGGCGGTCTTCGTGCCACCACCATCTACCCCGACGACAAATCGCATGCCAGAACTCCTCTTATCCGCTTCACCGCGAAGGTGTTCAATTCAGGTGTGGTCGGCCAGTGTCTCCGCCACCACGCGCTCGATGGCGCGCTCGGCCTCGTCGCCCGCCAGCGCCGCCCGCCCCGCCAGCGCGGCGACCGGCGCCAGCCAGAGCAGGTATTCGTGGTTGCCGTCGCGCCCGCTGATGGGCGAGGCGATCAGCCCCAGCGGCGCGAGCGGCGGTCCGCCCCGCGCAGCCGCATCGGCGGGCCAGGCGTCCAGCCAGGCCAGCAACTCGCGCAGGATGCGCCGATGCGTCGCTGGGTCGCTGATGATCCCACGTCCACGGCTGGCCTCGGCGCGCCCCGCCTCGAACTGCGGCTTGACCAGCGCTACCGCCCAGCCAGCGGGCGCGAGCA
>DASVWQ010000508.1:0-10462 GCA_036393135.1 Ktedonobacterales bacterium | reverse complement strand
CGGAGATGGACTTCGCGCTGAAGACGGCATACTGGTTGGCGGGGTCGCCCGTCTCCAGGATGCGGTTCTGGATGGTGTTGTTGCGCATGTCGCTATCGGTCGCCAGCCCCGTCAGGTCCACGCGGACCACACCGACCTGGCTCCGGGCGGGCGCGCTCTCGTCCACGCGAATCTGCCCGGTGACGCCGCTGGTCGTCCCGACGACGGTTCTGGGCTGGCCCAGCAACACCTCATGGGTGGTGAAGCTGGCTTTCGAACTGGCGCCGTCAATCGTGAAGACGGCGCCACCCGCGCCCGCCGTCAGGGTCGGCGCGGCGGTCGCTGTCGCGCTGGCCACGCTCCCGTCGCCGCCCGTCCCGCGTGCGGGCGCGCCATAGACATAGATCGCCAGGTTGATCGCGGCGATCAGCGCCGCCACGGCTCCCAGCCCCACGGCCACCGCGACAACCCGCCCCAGCGGACGTCCCAGCCACGCTCGCATACGTCTGATTCCCCTGTTTCATCGTCGTCCGTGCGCCAGTGCGGAGCGAGGATGGCCCTCGCCTCGGTTTCACGCCATCGTGTGAGGCGGCGCCTGGCGTCCGCGCCGATGAACCGCTCACCCTCCAGTCTACGCGCGTAAGATGTGAGCGGTATCGGAAGTTCATGAGAGAACTCTTATCGCGTGGGCTATGCTACACTGGGGCAGCGCGAAGCGGGCCGCCCATGCGGCGAATCTCGCCCTGGCGCAGTCGGCGGACGCGATGTGGCCATGATGGGATTGTGATGCGGTTCGACAGGATGGCGTCGCGCGGCGTCGCGAGGCGGGCATGGGCGAGCGGACGAGCGCTGGCGGCGCTGCTGGCGCTCTTCGTCGGGTTGCTGCTGCTCGATGCGCTGCTCTATCAGGTCACGCTGCCCGTCACCATCACCAGCGACGGCGCCAGCCTCAGCGTCACAGTTGGCGGCGCGACCCGGCGCATCCCCATCAGCGGCAGCATCCTCAGTGTCAGCGCCCCCGCGCGCGATCCCGTCGTCCATGAGTTCCAGCTCGACGGCACGGACTCCACGAACAACTTCACGCTCGATACCGCCTATCTCAATCGCCTCGCCGTGACTCCCTACTACCAGTTCTACGCCTGGATGCGCGACCTCGATGGCCTGAGCCGCTGGCGTGACCTCTGCGTGGCGCCAGCGAAGGGCGCTGCGGAGCGCTGCGTGGCGTATCCTCCGCTCAGCGGCGCGACGGTCGTGGCGGAGACCATTCCGGGGAAGGAGCAGCGCATCACCGCGCGTGCGCAGCGGCCAGAGGCGCCCCTCGCGCTGGATCTGCTGATGTCGGATGGTGGCGTCGTCAGTGTCGCGATCAATCGCAACGACCGCACCGTGACAGTCATGCACGCGTTCGACGGTCAATCCGCCATCACCGTCGCGCAGTGGTATTTCCCGACCGACACAGCCCCCTTCGCTGCGATGACGCTCGACTTCCTGGCGCGCGTCGCGCTCTGGGCGCTGGCCCTGCTGGGGCTGGTTGGCGGCGGCGAGTGGCTGCTGGGCTACGCGCTGGGCAGGCTGGGCCTTGGCGCGTTCGGCGCATCGCCCGACCAGGCGGTCGTGGCGGACGTGGTGGCGGACGTGGTGGCTGGTGGGCGCGGCTGGCTGGTGGGGCGCTGGCGGGCGCTGACGGCGGCGATTCATCCCATCGGGCTGCTGGGGCTGGCGGCCTCCTTTCCCTACGTGGTCTGGATCGCGCTGGCGCAGTACCACGCCCAGCCGCACATCTATGACGCCGCCGCCTATCTCTTTGGCGCGAAGACCTTCGCCGCCGGACGGCTCTGGGCGCCCGCGCCGCCCGCCAGCGTGGCGCAGTTCTTCAACGGCCCCTTCATGGTCATGAGCGCGGGTAAGTGGTTCAACCAGTACCCGCCGGGGGCCTCGCTGACGCTGGCGGTGGGGGTCGCGCTGGGGGCGCCGTGGCTGGTCGAGCCACTCCTGGGGACGCTGGCGCTGCTCGGCGTCGGCCTGGTCGCCCATCGGCTCTATGGCGACCGCCGCGTGGCGACGCTGGCCGTCCTGCTCGGCGCCGCCTCGCCCTTCTATAGCTATCTGGCGGCCAGCTATCTCAGCCACACCATCGCGCTCTGCTACCTGGTCTGGGGCTGGTGGGCGCTGCTGCGCTGCCTGGCCGACGCCCGCGCCCACTGCGCCCCGCTCTACGCCGCGCTGGCCGGGCTGCTCTGGCTGCTGGCCGCGCTGACCCGTGACACCAGCGCCATCTTCATCGTGGTGGCGGGCGGCGGCGCGCTCTGGCTGGGCTGGCGGCGCGGCTGGCTGGCTGGCTGGCGGCGCGACTGGCGCGGGCCGTTGCTCTGCGGGCTGGCGTTGTATGTCGCCGCGCTGCTGGGGGTAATCGTTTCGGCGGCCTACAACGGCGCGCTGACAGGCGACTCCGCCGTGACCCCGCGCCAGCTCTTTTCCCCTGGCGACCGCTATGGCTTTGGCCAGGGTGTCGGTTTCTATGGCCAGCACACCCTCGCGGCGGGCTTCGTCAATCTCGATCAACTGCTGGTGAGCCTGGCCATCGGCCTCTATGGCTGGCCGTTCTACCTGACGCTGGCCCTTCTGCTGCTCCCCTTCCTGGCGCGACGGGCGGTCGCCGCCGATGTGGTGATGCTGCTGGGCGCGGCGGCGCTGACCTTTGCCTTCGTTGGCTATTTCTATGCGGGCATCTATCTCGGTCCGCGCTATCTCTATGAGGCGCTGCCCTTCCTGCTGATGCTGACGGCGCGGGGCTGGCTGGCGCTGGCCGGGGCTGGCCGCACCTCTCGCGCCAGGGGCGCCGCGCTGGCTGGAGCGCCCGCCACGCCATCGCTGGCCGCGCCGCGCGGCGCGGGGGCGCTGGCGCTGACGAGCACGCTGGCGCTGGCGCTGATGGCCTGCTGGGCGCTCTACTACCTGCCACGCCAGATGGCGCTGCACACCAATTTCACCGGTATGGCGGCGGGCGTCACGATCAACACCGCCGCGCTGGCGCATCCGCCGCTGCGTAACGCGCTGGTCGTGACGCAGGACGGCCAGCTCTACGGCTACACCCTCTTCGCGCTGAACGACCCGCTCCTGCGCGGAAATGTGCTCTACGCCGACGCTGGCCCGCAGGACTATCCGGCGCTGCGGAAAGCCTTTCCCACCCGCGCGCTCTATCGTCTGGTCGTGACGCCCACAGGCGACATCCAGTTCATCCCGATTCCGGCGCCGCTGCCAGCGCCACGCCAGATGGGCTGAAAGAAAGAAGGCCACCGTCGCGCCGCGATACACTGAGGGGAACCGTGGGCGCAGGGAGGACGGGGCGGCGAAACGGGGTGAGCAAAGGAGCGCGCGCATGCGATTGATCGCAGAGCCGCGAGGCGTCACCAGACGGCGCTATTGCCTCACACGCGAGGGCGCGCCGGTATGCGAGATCAGTTTTCCCACCTTTGGCCCATCAGCCGCAAGCCCCATCGCGGGGCAGACCTATCGTGTGCGGCGGGTGGGGGCGCTACGGGCGCGCTTCACACTGGAACCGGAGCGCGGCGGCGAACCGCTCGCCACGCTGACCCAACGCGACGCCCTGCGCCGTGACTACATGCTCGCGGTGGGCGAGCGGCGGCTGGACCTGCGCGCGGAGTCGCCGCTGCGCAGCGGCTATCTGCTGCTGGAGAATGGGCGTGAGGTCGGCGCCATCCGGCCATCGGGGACGTTGCGGCGCGGCGTCGCCGCCGACCTGCCCGACGATCTGGAGTTGGCGGCGGGCGTCTTTCTCTTGTGGGTCATCCTGCTGCTCTGGCGCGGGCGGCGTGTCACGCGGGCATAGGCGCCGCCCGCGACCTTCTCCTGTAGCCACCGCTCCCAACGGGTGAGGGCATGATCCGTTGTGGCTAGCCACTCTGGCGCCCGACGACAACCCGCAAGTGGACTCTTATCTTAAATTCACGTTTCTTGCACTGGGTCGGGGTAGAATAGTTGAGCGTAGCAGGCCGCGCCGCCAGCGATGGCGCGATTTGACAGCGCGTGACGCCGCCCTGGCGTCGCATTGAGAGACGATAATTCACGCGCGATGATGCGCAGGCTCGCAGTGACGCTGTATACCCCATACAGGGAGACATTGAACCATGTCGGTGACCACCGCTATGGAGACACGCCAGCTTGGCGTGAGTGACGTGCAAATTACGCCGGTGGGGCTGGGGACCTGGGCGCTGGGTGGGCCAAACTGGGAGTTTGGCTGGGGCGCGCAGGATGACACGGAGTCCGTCGCGACAGTGCATCGCGCGCTCGACCTGGGCATCAACTGGATCGATACCGCCGCCGTCTATGGGCTGGGACGGTCAGAAGAGGTGATCGGGCGGGCGCTCAAGGGCATCAGCCAACGCCCCTACATCTTCACCAAATGCTCGCTCATCTGGGACGAGCAGCGCAAGGTCAGCAACAGCCTCAAGAAGGCGTCGGTGAAGCGCGAGGCCGAGGCCAGCCTGCGACGCCTGGGGATCGAGACGATTGACCTCTACCAGATGCACTGGCCGACCCCCGATGCCGACATCGAAGAGGGCTGGCAGGCGCTGGTTGAGCTACAGCGCGAGGGCAAGGCGCGCCACATTGGCGTCTCGAATTTCAACGTCGCGCAGATGAAGCGCGTGAAGAAGATCGCGCCGATAACCTCGCTCCAGCCGCCCTACTCGCTGCTGGAACGCGAGATCGAGGCCGAGATTCTGCCCTGGGCGCACCGCAACCACATCGGCGTGATCGCCTACTCGCCGATGGCGTCGGGCCTGCTGACGGGCAAGATGACGCGCGAGCGGGTGGCCGCGCTGCCGAAAGATGACTGGCGGCGGGGCGACGAGGCGTTTACCGAACCGCATCTCTCGCGCAACCTCTTTCTGGTGGAGACGCTGCGCGAGATTGGCGCGCGACACGGGCGTATGGCGGGCGAGGTGGCCATTGCGTGGACGCTGCGCCGCCCGGAGGTGACAGGCGCGATTGTCGGCGCTCGCCGCCCCGATCAACTCGATAGCGTCATCGGCGCGGGCATCTTCCGCCTGACGCCCGAAGAGATCGCCGAGATCGAGGCGGTGAAGTTGTAGTTCCGTTCCTGCGCAACCCAGGCCCATGCGCCCGGATGTGAAAGCTCACATCTGGGCGCAATCCTTTTCCCATGTGATGAGGATATGCTCCTGGTGATGGCGCGCTGCGCCTGTTTCAGCGCACGGCGCCGATACTGAGCCAGAAAGGGGCATGGGGATATGCCGGGAAGAGGATTCGGGCCAGAGCCATTCATGGGTGGCGTCTGGCATGGCTGGGCGGGTCTCGTCTTTATGGGACTTGCGCTGTTGTTCTGGGTCGGGGTGGTCGCGCTGATCGCGTGGCTGGTGGCGCGACTCGCCACGCGGCGCTCGCCCGCTGCCGCGCTGGCAGCCGCTCCTGCGCTGGCCTATGCGCCGCCCTCCGCGATGGAGACCCTGCGCCAGCGCTATGCGCGCGGCGAGATCGACGCCACGGCCTTCGACCAGATGGCCGAGCGGCTGCGCGCCTCTGAGCAGCGCGAGCGGCCAGGCGAGCCGCCGACCACTACGCTCGGTGGTGAGACAGGGCAAGTCTGAGAAAGCGTATAGTGTGGGGAAATCCGCGCCCAGTTTCGCATGCGAGAACCGCCTTCCGATTGCGCGTCGGAAGGCGGTTCTCTGTTACAAACGACGGCTGGACGCTGTTGTAGAAATTAGGAGTAGTGATAGAGGAGAGTCTACGGCAGAGAAGGAGATACCCGCATGCCCCATGACGATGGCGCGGCCCAGGATGACCGCGAGCGGCGACTGGCCGCGTTGCGCGAGATCGCGGCGCAGGCCAGCCAGAACAACGCGCCCACCGAACGCATGCCTGGCGTCGCCGCGCCGCGCCAGCCTTTGTCGCGCCGGGGCAGGCGATTCCCGGCATGGGCGCTGGTCGCGCTGGCTGTGGTAGTGGTGGCGGGCGTCGCGGGCGGCGCGTGGGTCATCCTGCGTGGGCGAGCGCCTGCCGCTTCGGCGGTCGTGACGATGCCCGCGACGCGGACGGTGGACCTGGCGAAGGAGGGCGTCTACTGTCCCACCCAGCCGCTTTGGTCGCCTGATGGCACGCGCATTGCGATGTTCACCAATCTGAGCAATTGCGCGGGTAGCGGCGGCATGCGCCCGGCGATCACTGTGATCGACGCGCGCTCCGGCAAGCTGGTGATGAACATCCCGCTCAATCGCGCGCTCCAGGCGCAGGGCCTCGCACAGCAATTCTTCACGCCGCAGTTCGCGTGGTCGCCCGATGGCAAGTCGCTGGCCTTCGCCATCAACTACTCCGGGTTCTTCATCCCGAATGTCGTCATTCCACATGGGTTGGTGGTCGTCACGGTCCCTGGCGGCAAACTGGCGTATTATCCCGACACGAAGCCGATGCCGAAACTCACGGAGGCGAGCACACTGATCTTCGACACGCGGTCAGGCGCCCTCGCCCACGTCATCGGCGATTTGCCCTATGCCAAGGCGTATAGCTGGAGCGCGGATGGCCTGCTCGCGCCTGACCCGGCGGGGAGCGTCTCGTTCTGGCAGCCAGGATTCATCCAGCCAGTGATGACCAATCTCGCTTCGGGAACGCCAATTCCTGCTACGTCGCCGCTCCTACGTCCGCGCTCGTTCTACTACCTCGCTAACTCGGCCTTGTGGTCGCCCGATGGCCATTACCTGGCGCTGCCCGCCACATTGGGCGTGCGGCTGACGGGTGGGAATAATCCCAAGAGCACGCTCGCGGCTGGCGACACCTGCCCGAACCAACTCTTGAGCGCCTGCGCGACGACCACGAAGGTCGCGGCGCCCAGCGCGGGCTTCGCCGCTGCGCTGGCGGCGGCTGAGGCGGGCCAGAGCTTTCCGGATCAGGCGTTTACCAACTGGAACAGCATGGATGTCGCGCCGCGCGCGGATGGCCGGGAAATCGCGGTGATGCTGCCCGGTCAGGACTTCAACGCGCAGCAGATGCAGTCGGCGCAGGTAGAGACCGTCAAGGTCACGGTCTTCGACGCCGCGACTGGCGCGAAGGTCCATGTGTTGAGCGTCACGCGGGCGGACCTGAGCATCAGTGGTGGTGGCGTCACGCCAGCGCTCGCCTGGTCGCCTCGCGGCTCCTCGCTGGCGCTGGCGGACTTCGGCGACTCCACCATCACCATCTGGCGCGCGGTCTGACCCCGCCAGATCAGTGGTAGGCGCGCGGGATGCGCTTCTTCCAGGCGGTGGGCAGGATGACATCGATGGCGTCGTCTACCGTGACGATGCCGAGCATCTTGCCCTCGTCATCCACCACGGGCAGCGCGATGAGGTCTTCGTCGGCCATCAGGCGGGCCACGTCGCGCTCCTCGTCATGCGGGTGGGCCATCGACTCGACCAGGCGCATCACCAGCTCGATGGGCGTCTCCGGGTCGGCCAGCAGCAGGTCGCGCAGCGTCACCACGCCGACCAGCCGTCCCTCGGTCCAGAGGGTGAAGCTCCCCCGCTCCTCCGCGACAGGCGCTGGAGTGACGGGCCTGCTCGGTCGCGCGCCGTTGCGTCCGCGAGTGGCGGGGCGGCGGAACTGCTTGGCGCGAGCGGGCGGTGTATCTTCGATCACGACGTAGATTTCGGGCAGCGCATCGGGCAGCGGGTCATCCTGTCCGGCTGCTGCTGCTTTCGCCTGGGAGCGCAGCGCCTCGATCACCGCGCCAGCCGTCGTCCACTCCGGCACGGCGACGTACTCCGTCGTCATGATGCCGCCTGCGCTGTCCTCCGGGTAGCCCAGCAGCGCCGCCACATCCTCGGCCTCGTCGCGCTCCATGCGCCCCAGCAGGTCGGCGGCCTGCTCGCCAGTAATGCTTTGCAGCGCGTCCGCCGCTTCGTCCGGCTCCATCTCCTCCAGCACATCCGCCGCGCGCTCCGGATCCATCTCGCGCAGCAGGCGCCCGCGTTGCTCGTCCTCCATCTCTTCGAGGGCGTCAGCGGCGTGGGCGTCGTCCAGTTCGGTCAGCAGGGCGGCGCCGGCCTTCGGAGTGAGCTGCTCCACCAGGTGCGCCAGGTGCGCGGGCTGCATCAGCTCCAGCCGCTCGCGTGGCACGCGCAGGCGCAGCGCGTCGAGGTAATCGTTGTCGGCGGCGGGCGCGACCTCCGCCCAGTCGATGAGTTGCGGGCGGCTGCTGGCGTCGTGGCGCACGAGCTGGTTCATGCGGTCGCCCAGCCGTGGGCCGACGAGGCGGCGCAGCATCGCGTTCGGCCCGACATCCACCGCGACCAGCCGATATTGCCCGTCGGAGGCGGCGAGGTCGAGATCATTGATGCGCACGACGCGCTTACCCTCGACATCTACCACCTGGCGGTCGAAGAGGCCCGCGCGCAGCGCCAACTCTCCGGGGCGCAGCTCGAACTGGCGCAGGTTCAGCGCGGGCGAATTCAGGCGCACGCCCGCTGTCGTCATCTCCCGCACGCGGTCCCAGGGGATGAAGACCTGGCGCGACCCGCGCACCGCTTTGAGCTTGGCCACCAGCCCGACGACCGTTGGATAGACCTCTGGCCCCTCGGCTTCCGCCGGGACATGCACCACGAGGTCCTGCAAGAGGGCAATCTCCTCGCCGGTTGGCACGCGAATGGGCTTGTCCAGGAGTTCTGTCAGTGAGGCCATAGCGCCTTCCCCTTCTCTGGCTGGGCCGACTGTATCGATGAACGCGCATGCATGCGGGTAAACGGCGGGCTATTGCAGGAATGGCACGCCGAAGAGCGGCAGGACTACGCTGACGATCATGATGAGCGAGAGCGCGCTGAGCGCCACGACGGTGGTGTAGGCGATGGCGTTGTTGATGCGCCCGTTGGCCAGCTTGCCCATGATGACGCGGTCGTTGACGAGTATGACAATGAAGACGAGCAGGATCGGCAGCAGGACGCCATTGATGACCTGCGCGATGATGATGAGCGAGACGAGCAGCGCGCTGGGAATCAGCAGCGAGACGAGCGCCCCGGCGATCAGCAGCCCCAGGAAGATGCTGTGGAAGATGGGCGCCTGGCGGAAGCTGGTCGAGACGCCGCGCTCGAAGCCGAACGACTCGCAGACGTTGTAGGCGGTGGTCAGCGGCACGACGGCGGCGGCCAGCACCGAGGCGCCGATCAGGCCGATGGCAAAGAGGATGGTCGCATATTGCCCGGCGGCGGGAGCCAGAGCCATCGCCGCCTGCTCCGCCGACTGAAGCTGCACGCCGACGCCCTTGCTGGCGACGAAGATGGTCGCGCCCGTAGCGATGATGATGAAGGCCGAGATGATGTCGCCGAAGATCGCGCCGGTGTAGGCGTCGGTGCGCTCCTCCGGGTATTTCTCCAGCGGAATACGCTTCTCCGCGACGCTGGACTGGATGAAGAGCTGCATGTAGGGCGTGATGGTCGTGCCGACGGTGCCGACGAAGAGCAGCAGGTAGGCGTTGGTGATGCGCGTGGTTGGGTGGACGATCTGGAGAGCGACCTGGCCCCAGTCAGGATGCGCC
Organism: Ktedonobacterales bacterium; assembly: GCA_036393135.1. Taxonomy (GTDB): domain Bacteria; phylum Chloroflexota; class Ktedonobacteria; order Ktedonobacterales; family JADMIN01; genus JAKAIY01. Next base: position 939 of record DASVWQ010000508.1, on the reverse strand, counting down.
AGGATGGCGGCGACGGGATACGTGAAGAAGGCCAACGTCATCACCAGAAAGACCTTCTCGGCCCGGCTGTAGGAGCCGCGCGTGATGAGCAGCCACAGCCCGAAGACGACCAGCGGAATGCTGACCCAGCGCGGGATGCCGAGCAGGTCGGAGGCGGCGGCGATGCCCGCGAACTCCGAGATGGTGAGCAAGGTGTTGGCGATGAAGAGGGTCAGCATGGCGAAGGCTGCGCCGCGCACGCCGAACCGCTCGCGGATGAGGTCGGAAAGGCCTTTGTTGGTGGCGGCGCCCATGCGGGCGCACATCTCCTGCACGACGGCCATGCTGATGGTGATGGGGATGAGCATCCAGAGCAGACTATAGCCGTACTGCGCGCCGACAGCGGCGTAGGTGGTGATGCCGCCAGCGTCGTTGCCCGCGTTGGCGGCGATCAATCCTGGACCGAGGAAGCTCAGCGCGGCCAGCGGGCGGAAGAAGGGCTGCTCGCGCAGCGTGCGGAAGCGGCGGGCCAGCGAGGGTCCGCGCGAGGTGACGGGGCGGATGATCGGCTTGATGGGCTTCATGGCCCGCTGCGCGAAGAGCGCGGCGCCACTCAGGCCAGGCGCGCGAATCTTCTGCTCCATGAGGCTGTCTCCCTTCATGGAGACAGGCGCCGACGCGCGGTGGCGTCGGGCCCTGGGGGAGCGCCTCGCGGATCGGGGAGGGGCTAGCTCAGGTGGGCGACGACTGAACGCGCGTGCGCGATGTCTCGCGAATCAGATCTCGGTTGACTACTTGAACCTGCGTCCATCGACGTTCTTTGTCCTCCAAAGCTCGCGGCGCCGTTCCTCTGGGCGTCAGGGCGCCATCCACTGATTGTGGGAGCGCGCACGGCAGGGGAAACTGTTGGCGGGGCGGGCCACTAGCGCCAGAGCGCATCTCCCGCGCGACGGCGGCCAG
>DASVWQ010000507.1:0-9755 GCA_036393135.1 Ktedonobacterales bacterium | reverse complement strand
CCAGTCGGTGGCCGAGACGCGCGCAAAGAGCGGCAGACGCTCCGGCCAGACGGCGCGCACGGCCCGCGTCACCGCCAGCGGCAGGCGCATGCGGTTCTCCAGTGAGCCACCATACTCGTCGTCGCGCTGGTTGCTGGCGGGCGAAAGGAACTGGTGCAGCAGATAGCCATGCGCCAGGTGCAGCTCGATCAGCTCGAAGCCCGCCGCGAGCGCCCGCTCGGCCGCTCGCGCGAAGGCAGCGATCACGTCTGTGACGCCCCCCGCCGTCAGCGGCTCCGGCGTCTGGTAGCCCTCAGCGAAGGGGATGGCGCTGGGGCCGACGATGCGCCAGCCCAATGGACCTGGCGCGATGGGTTTGCCACCCGTCCAGGGGCGGTCCACGCTGGCCTTGCGTCCGGCGTGGGCTAGCTGGATGGCGGGCACAGCGCCCTGCGCGCGGATGAAGCGGGTGACACGCGCCAGCGGCTCGATCTGCCCGTCATCCCACAGACCCAGGTCGTAGGGGCTGATGCGCCCGCGCGCCTCCACCGCCGTCGCCTCGGCGCAGACGATCCCCGCTCCGCCCGTCGCGAAGCTCCCCAGGTGGACGAAGTGCCAGTCCGTCGCGCGGCCCGTCTGGTCGTCGCAGGAATACTGGCACATCGGCGAGACCATCACGCGGTTGCGCGCCGTCATCCCGCGCAGCCGCCACGGCGCAAAGAGGCTGGCGGGGCTGGCGGTCGGCGCGGACAGGTCGGGCTGGGGTGGTCGCTGGTCGTCGGTCGCATCTATCGGCACGCGCTGTCTCCTCTGTCGCGGTGGAATCTCCACGTAGCTACAGAAAATATAGCATGCCAGCGCCAGTACGCCGCGCCCGCGAGGAAACGCGCCCACTCTCCACATCAGACGACGTGAGGATGGGCGCGCGTATAGGATCGCGGGGCGGCTATTTGAGCGTCAGCGGGATGATGTTGCCATAGTAATCGGTGATGATGATCGTCTGCTGGCCAGCGCGGGCCGCCGGAACCGTCACCGCCGCGACGCCGCTGGGATACAGCGGACTGATGCGCGTCCAGGCGCTCTGGCCCTTCTTCCAGGAGTAGAGCGTCTCCGGCGGCCCGCTGTTCGGGTTGGTCACCGATGGGCCTGCGCCGAAGATGACCGAGCCATCGGGCAGCGTCCCGTAGACATGCCAGGGGTTCCAGCCACTGGAGATACCCGCGCTGGGCGCCGGAGTGAAATGCGCGCCGCCATCTACGCTGACCATCACCGAAGTCCATGTGCCGGTAATGGTGGAGCCTTTGCCCTGCTGCGCCACCTGCGGCATATAGCTGTAGAGCGCGCCCTGCGCCGAGACGAACAGACCGCTTTCCCCCAGCGTGGGTAACAGGCGCACATGCTGCCAGCTCTGGCCACCATTGGCGCTGCGCCAGAGATCCAGCTCGGGGTACTGGCCCATGTATTGGCAGGGGCCATCAGCGGTCACCGCGTAGACCACCGAGCCAGTCGACGCCACGCCGAAATCGCACACCCAGGTGTTTGGCCCAGCAAGCCCGATATCTACGAAGCGCCAGCTCAGGCCGCCATCATCGCTGGCGATCAGCCGCACTCCCGGCGAATTGACCACTGAGCCATTCATCGTGTTGAAGGCCATCGCGGTATAGAGGCGCGACCCCTGTGCCTGGATAGCGTATGCCTGATCGTCATACGCGCCTGCCATTGCACGGTAGAAGTTCAGCCCGCCCAGAGAACCTGTGGTGGGCAGGTGCGGGTGAGTCCAGGTCCGCCCGCCATTCACGCTGACGAGTTGCGCCGAGCAAGGGATGTAGCCCGACGCCAGGATGCCGCCGTGCTGGGCGATGGCGGGGTAGGGCGCGCTTGCTGGTGGACAACCCTGGCCATTGCGCTTGCCACTCGCCGAGATGAAGACGACATCCGCATTGAGCGGACTGACCGCCAGCGAATATGTGTCTACCTGGCTCAATCCCGTGTTGGGCAGAGTCAGCGAGGCGTAGTGGACGCCGCCATCGCTGGATCGCAGCAGCGCGTTCTGGCCGAGCTGGTAGACCACTTGCGGGTCACTCTGCGCGACCACCGGAAGCTGCTCCGGCTGGAGAAAAGCGTTGTGGAGCAGCGGTGTGGGCGTCGCGGCGGGCTTCGGCGTCGCGGCGCCAGCGTGGGGCGTTTTGTCGTGCGCCTTCGGGCCAGACCCCGTCCCGCCGTGGCCGGGCGCGTTGTGGATGAGCAGGACGGCGATCAAGCCGACGATCAGCGCGGCGGCGACGGAGCCCACCACGCTCTGAATGCGTCTCGTGGTCATGGTATGTAGCGCTCCTCTCGAAGCGTGATAATCGTCCAGGTCGGCCTCCAGCGGCCGCGTCCAGTGATCGCGCAGCGGCGCGCGCTCAGCGCGCGTGTGGGCGTCGAGGGCGGACGGAGCGAGCGTGGAGCGCGCCCAGTCGGCCAGCCCGGCGCCCGTCGGGGCGCGCTGTCGCCAGCGGGCGCCATCACCAGTCAGGCGGTCGTGAATGTCGATCAGATCGGACGGCAGGGCGGAACGTTCGGCTCCCGCGTTATCTTCAGGGCGCTGATCAGACATCTAGCGCCTCCCTTCGCTATCGGGAGTGGGATGGGAATCAGTCGGCGTGGCGAGCCGCTCGCGGAGCTGGCCCAGCGCACGCCGTAGCTTCGTGCGGACGGTGGCGGCTGGCATGCCGAGCGCGGCGCCGATGGTGGTGGAGTCCATGCCAGCGTAGTAGCGCAGCGCCACGATCACGCGCAGGTCTTCGTCCAGGCTGGCGATGGCGTGGCGCACGTCCAGCGCGGCGGCGTGGTCAGCCGCGCCGGGGTCAGCGTCGAGCTGCGCGATCAGGCGCAGCCCGCTCGCCATGCCATCCAGCGAATCGGTCAGGCGGCGGCGGGCGCCGAAGCGGCCCCGCAACCAGTCGCGACAGACATTGATGGTGATGGTGATGAGCCAGCTTCGCGCCGCCGAGCGGTCGCGCAGCTCCGGCCACGCGCGCCACGCCCGCACGACAGCCTCCTGCGCGGCGTCCTCGGCGTCGCCCATGCCGACCAGCGCCGCCGCGACATGCGTTAGCGTGGCCGCCTGGGCGTCGAGTAGCGCGCAGAATTCCGCCAGATCGTCGGCGCCGCCAGCCGCCGGAGCCACCCAGCCAACCGGTCGGGCTGGCCCGGACGCGCGCTGGGCGGCGTCATCTCTCTGGCTCACTTGCAGTTTCGCCTGCGCATTCCAGCGCACAGGCTCCTCCTTCGCAACACAACACCGGACTCACCGCCATCTACCCACTGAGACGAACCGGCGGGCGATAAGTGTTTCATCGCGCGCCTCAAGAACACCATGCTTGAACACCATGCTTGAACACCATGCTTGACAAGAATCGCGCGACACCGGACACTAGCTGCGCGGCGTTGGGGTTGTGGCGCGCGAGAGCGCAAGGAGACGGGAGGCAGTCTGGAGCATGGCGACGGAGACGGTTCGGCTGGTCGCGCCATCGTTGGCGCTGGCGGCGGCCTGCGCGGAGTGCGCGGCGGAGTATCGCGCGGAAGGCGAAGACTTCCTCGGCCCGACGGCGGACGACTGGCCCGCCTATGTCCAGCAGTGCGACGAGGAGGCGCATGGCATCGCGCGTATTCCCGCGCGGGTCGCGCAGACCGTCCTGCTGCTGGCGCGCGAAACGCTCGATGGACTGACGCCGCTGGGAGTGGCGAAGCTGCGCCACACGCTGAACCCCTCGCTGGAGGACATCGGCGGCCACATCGGCTATAGCATCCGCCCCAGCGAGCGCGGCAAGGGCTACGGCACGCGCATCCTCGCGCTGACTCTGGAGCGCGCCCGCGGGCTGGGCCTCTCGCGCGTCCTCATCACCTGCGACACTGCCAATATCCGCTCGGCGCGCGTGATCCTGCGCAATGGCGGCGTGCTGACCAGCGAGGGCTACTCGCCCGCGTGGGGCGCCCGCGTCTCGCGCTACTGGATCGCGCTCTGACTCCCACTCACGCCCGAAAGGACTTGCGTCATGACCACCCCGACCGCCCACGAGCGCATCGAAGGCGGGCTGCTGGGCCTGCTGATTGGCGATGCGCTCGGCGTCCCCTATGAGTTCCACCCCGCCAGCCAGATTCCACCAGCGCGCCAGATCGAATACGCCCCGCCCGCCGGCTTCCAGCCCGCGCACCGCGTTCCACCCGGCACGTGGTCGGATGATGGGGCGCTGGCGCTCTGCCTGCTGGCCTCGCTGCTGGAGAACGGACGCCTCGACCCCGACGACCTCGCACGCCGCTTCATCCGCTGGTATAACGAGGGCTATCTGGCGGTAGACAGCGATGTCTTCGATGTCGGCATTCAGACGGGGAACGCAATCCGGGCGATGGAGCGCGGCGTGGCGCCGTTGGAGGCTGGCTCGACCAGCGAACGGGCGCTGGGCAACGGCTCGCTGATGCGCGTGCTGCCGCTTGCGCTCTGGAGCCACGACGCCGACGCGACCCTGATCGCCGACGCGATGGCGCAGTCACGCCTGACGCATGGCCACCTGCGGGCGCAGGTCTGCTGCGCGCTCTATTGCCTCTGGGCGCGGCGCACGCTGGCGGAGGAGGCGGAGCCATGGGCCAGCGCGGTCGCGGCGCTACGGGCGCGCTGGGACGACGCGACGCCCGAACGCGCCGAGCTGGAGTTCCACATTCGCCCCGACGATCCCACGCCGGGCGATGGCGGCGGCTATGTCGTCTCGACAGTACGCTCGGCGCGCTGGGCGGTCGAGACGACCAGCGGCTATGCGGAAGCCGTGCGCGCCGCGATCAGCCTGGGCAACGACACCGATACGACGGCCTGCGTGGCGGGCGGCGTCGCCGGGCTGCGCTACGGCGCGGCGGACATCCCGGCGCGCTGGCGCGAGGCTCTGCGCGGGCAGACGCTGCTGGCGCCTCTTCGCGCGGCGCTGCTGGCCCACGCGGCGCAGGAGTAGCGCAGTCGGCGAGGGCTGCGCGCTACCCTTGCGCCGCCGCATCCGCGCCATTGCCAAGCGCGTCGCCAAGGGCGTCGGCGAGGGCGTCGCTGAGATCAGCGGCGCGGGGCGCGCGAATCGTGACGATGGCGCCGCCGCGCTCGCCGCTGGCTACCGTGAGCGAGCCACCGACCAGCGCCATCAGCGCGGCATGGGTCAGCAAGCCGCTGCGCGTCCCCGCCCGCTCGCGCCCGTCGGTGGCCAGCGCCGCATCCGCTGGCGCGGGGTCAGCGGATGGCGCGGCCAGCCCCACGCCATCATCGCTCACCTGCGCGATGACCATCCGCTCCTCCGCCAGCAGCCGCACCCGCAGCCGCAGCGCACGATGCAGATCGTCGCCGCGCGCGTGGCGGCCCGCATTGCGCACAGCTTCCAGCGTCGCGCTGAGCAGGAGGTCGGCCATCACCGGCGGCAAGGCGTCGGCGGCGGCCTCGGCCTCAGCGGAGGCGTCCCACTCGACGGCATCGAAGACGCCCCGGAACTCGCCATCCAGCGCGCCACGCAGGGCGCCGGTGAAACCATGCTCCAGCCGCCGCGCGCTGGCCATCGGCGCCGCCCGCATCAACGCCGCCAGATCGCGGTGGGCGCGGCCAAGCTCCGCCACGACCTCGCCCAGGTTGTCATCCAGCGCGGCATGCGCATGGTCGCCGCTCTCCGCTGATGTGACGCCCGCGCCCGCCGTCACGGGCTGGCTCCGCAGCCGCCCGCGCTGCGCCTCCAGCCGCAGCATCGCCAGGTGCAGGCGCGGCAGGACATCATCATGCAGCACGCGCCGGGGCAGCGCCGCCGACAGCTCAGCTTCCAGCCCGCGCCGCCGCGCCAGCGAGGCCACCGCCTGCGCCGTAGCGAACTCACCCATCGCGTCGAGGATGCGCAGGCCGCACGCCCGCGCAATCTCCAGATCGGCGGAGGTATAGCCTACGCCATCGAGGCGCGGGCCAAGGGTCAGCGAGGCGACCACGCCGCGCGAATCGCTCACCCGCAGTGTCCAGTCGCGCATCTCCAGCGCCGCGTCACGCAGACCCTCCTCGGCTGGCGCGGAATAGGTGTAGCGGTGGCGCAAGCGGCCAGCGGAGATGTCCAGGCGGCCATGCGCGGCCCCCAGCACGTCGCGGCAGAGGCTGGTGAAGAGCTGGTCCACGCCGCGCTCCACCTCGGCTGGATTGGTGGCCAGCCAGCCCGCCGCGCCCAGCGAGAGGCTGGCCATGAAGGGGCGAAGCTGCGCCAGCAGACGGTCATGCGCGACATAGGATTGCCAGGTGAGCAGGGCGATGGCGACGGCTACCAGCGCCACCAGCAGCAGCAGATCGGGCAGCGCGTCCGGCTCCAGCGCGCCCATCCAGGCGACGACAGCGGCCAGCGCGCCCGCCAGGGCCGCCATCCCGCGCCAGTGGCTGAGGTAGCCGCGCTGGGGCAGGCGCCGCTCGATCAGCACGCCCTGGCGCACCACCGCCCAGCCCATCAGCAGGCCAAAGCCGGCCAGCGCCACCTGCGTCACCAGATCGGCCAGCACCAGCGCCAGCGCGGTATGCCCCGGCTGCGGCGGCGCAGTGACACCAGGCAGGGTCTGCGTGACGGCGCTCGCGGCCCCATGCTCGAAAAGCGCGGTCAGCAGCCCGACAACCGCCACCACGCCGCCCGCGACCATCATGCACAGCGAGGCGGCCAGCAGCGCGGGGCGGGCGCGGTCCCAGGCGTCGCGCGGCTCCCAGAGCAGCGCAGCCTCCGCCGGACGGGCGGGCGCGGACTCGGCGCTGGCGGCAGGGGCGCCGCTGGACCGTGGCCCGCTCGTGGGCAGCGGGAAACCGCCCGCCGCCAGCCGCGCCTCGATGGTCGGCGCGAAGCGCCGCACCGCCAGCGCCGCCCACGGCAACGAGGCGCAGGCCCCCACGTAGATCACGAAGGCCACGCCCAGCGCTGGAACCCACAGCGAGACGCGCAGGCCGTCGCCATGCTGCAGCCGCAGCGAGTCATCCAGCAGGGCGATGAAGTCGCGGTAGTGGCCAATCGAGGGCCAGCTCAACAAGGCCAGCAGGACGGTCAGCGCGCCCAGCGCCGCCACCGCCGCCAGAGCAGGCGTCCGCAGGCGCCCCCATGCGCCGGAGAGCGCGGTATAGCGCAGGCCAATCGCCGCCCAGAGCAGCGGCGCGGCGAAGGCGGGCGCCCATGAGAGCCGCCACCAGAGATCGGTGGCGGAGGGCGAGGCCGCCGAGGAGCCAGCGGCTACCAGCGCGCCGTGACAGAGGAAGAAGAGCGCGCCAAACAGCAGCCCGGAGCCACCAACCCATGTCACCGCGCTGCGCCGCTCGCTCATCAGCAGGGTGGTCACGCCCAGCCAGAGATAGGTGATGAGGCTGAAAACCGAGAAGGCGATGGCCGCCAGCGCGAGCGCCGGCTGTACCCACTGTCCGCTCATGACCGCTCCCCATCTGCGCCGCCGGGTCGGTTGGCCTGCCCCGCGTCGTCATCGGCTGGCGCGTCGAAGAGCGGCGCCCAGCCGCCATTGCGGTCCGGGGCCAGGGCGCGCCCCTGCTCGTCCCACATGATCGGGCGGTCATAGAGATAGATCAACGCGGCGCGGGCGCGGGCGACCTTCTCATCAGTCGTCGTCTCGCTCAGGCGCCAGGCGTCATAGATGCGCCCGTTGGTCCGGCTGACGGCGCGGGCGTCGCGCAGGCCCAACCGCGCGGCGATCTGCTCGTTGGTCAGCCCCTGCGCCAGAAACTCCGCCACCCGCAGCTCGTTTGGCTCCAGCAGGCCGCGCGGCGAAACCGCATCGCGGCGCCGCACCTCGTCCACCCGGTCCTCGATCTCTGGGTCGATGAAGCTGCGCCCGGCCACCGCGTCGCGCAGCAGCGGCACAAGCATCGCGGGCAGCAGGTAGTTGCTCTTGCGGACGTAGGCATAGTGGCTGAGGATGCCCGCCGCACGGAACTCGCGGAAATAGGAGTCGTCATCCTGGATGGAGTAGAAGACCACCGGGAAGCGCGGCCGCTCGCGCCGGATGGCCATCGCGGCGCCCACGCCGGTCATGGCCCGCGCGCCCAGCTCAGCATCGCGCAGCTCCACGTCCATCAGCGCCACATCGAGATCGGCGTGCGCCTCCGCCGCCGCGATGGCCTCGCGCGCGGTGGCGGCCTCGGCGATCACCCGCACGGCGCCCGTCGCTTCCAGCCCTTCGCGTAGCGCCTGGCGCACCGAGGCGTGGTCTTCCACCAGCAAGAGCCGCAGCGTCATCGTATCTTCCTTCCAGATGGCGAAATCCGCCAGACGTTCGCGTTTATTATGTGTACTACGGTTGTGCGATGTCCAGTGGTGGCCGCGCGATGGGCCAGGTGGCGGCAAATGCGGCGCGCGGGCCGTAAGTGTGGTACTCTGGCGGGGGCGCCTGCGTTTGTATAATAGAGATACACTCGCTGTCAGGCGCGCATCGCGTCATCATTCGCGATCCAACCCGCAGGCGCCACGTCGCGTCATCCCAAGAAGAGGTACAGGCATGGTCTTCGGCGACATTCTGCCTATCATTCTGGTCATCGTGTTCTGGATACTCATGGCGATATTCACGTTCTTCTTCTCGGCGAGAGCTTTTCATGCTCCCACCGAGGCCGAAATCGAAGTCCACAGCGGTGACAACGCGCACTCCGCCCATTAGTCCGGGCGGAAGCCGCTTCCCGGCGTGGGCCGTGTCCCGCGCGTGGAGCATCCGCGCAGGGGGCGCCCACGTCCGGGGCGGCGCGCGTGGCATGTCACGCAAGAGCCTCGATCATTCCTGATCTGAGAGGGCTATATGACATGACGCAGCGTCCAAACGATGACCGTGCGCTCCGGAGCGCGCCACGCCGAGCCGGGGCGGATCCGGCGCCATCGTCGCCGCCACTGAGCAAACGCGAGATCGAGGGCGTCGCGGCGCTACGCTATGAGCTGAGGCGATTCTCGCGCAAGACTGAGATCGAGGCGCGGCGCATTGGCATCACCCCGCAACAATACTTCCTGCTGCTCGCCATCAAGGGCTTCCCTGGCCGCGAAGCCGCCAACATTACCGAGCTGGCCGAGCGCTTGCAGGTGCGCCACAACGCCGTCATCGGGCTGGTGAACCGCGCCGAAGAGCGCGGCCTCGTCCGCCGGACGCCCAACGGCCCTGGCGAGGACCGCCGTGTCGTACAGGTGCGCGTCACCGCCGAGGGTGACGCGGCGCTCCAGCGGATGGCCCATGTGCTGCGCGATGAGCGTATTCGCGTCACTGAGGCGGCCCAGGCCATGAACGACGCGCAAACGGTCTAAGGGTTGGGGTCCAGGCGCCGCAGTGGAACATCAGCTCGCGGCGCTGTCGGCTTCGGGCGTCGCCGTTTCCTCCGCCAGCGCCTCATCTGGAGCGGCGGGCGCCTGGTGTCGTCGCGCGCGTCGTTGCCACAGGCGCAGCGACACCGCGACCATCGCCATCGCCACGACCACCCCGACCGTCAGCGCCGTCGCCCGCACGCCCGTCAGCCCTGCCTGGCGCGAGACGATGGGATCCTCGATCACCAGCCGCGCCGAGAGATAGGCCAGCGTCAGCGCTGCGAGATCCATCAGCCACCAGAAGCGTGTGATGAGCGTGGCCACCAGCGCGCTCGCCAGCAGCAGCAGCGCCACGCTGATCGCGAGACCAATGACCAGCAGCGGCAAATCGCCCCGCGCCAGCGCGCCCACCGCGAGCACATTATCGAGCGACATCGTCACATCGGCGACCAGAATCGAGAGGATGGCGGTCCA
>DASVWQ010000506.1:0-10169 GCA_036393135.1 Ktedonobacterales bacterium | reverse complement strand
CGATCTGCGCCCCTTCGCCACGCTGGGGTTGTGGGCCATCACCGGCGCGCTCTACTGGCGCTCCGCCATGCCCGTGTCCGCTACCACGTCCGATACGGAGTTAGCCATACCCATAGCCGCGAGCGGCGCCTGACCCGCCACGAAACGCGCTATACTCAGCAAAGGCCAGCGATGCGGGAGGATAATTGATGGGCGCCAATCAACTGCTGCTCCTGCTGACGGTCGCGCTGCTGCTGGCGTTGCTCCTCGCGCTGGTTCTGCCGCTGCGCCGCGGCGGAACGCCAGCGCCACCGCCCGCCGAAGACCAGCCCAGCCACATCTTCGCCCGTGGCGACGACCGCTACTGGTATGGCTTCTTCTACTACAACCCCGACGACCCCGATCCCTTTGTGCCGAAGCGCTATGGCCTCGGATGGACCATCAACTTCGGCCATCCCCTGGGCAAGCTATTCGCCGCGCTGCTGCTCGCGCTGGCGCTCGTCCCCGCCGTGGTCGCGCTGCTGGCTCCCGGCCTCGCCGCCACCGGCTGCCACACCTTCGGCTGCGTCCCGCCAGCGCCGTAAGCGGCGCTTCGATACGCCACTGTGATGAGCTACAGGCGGACTGAGATTGCCATGTGAGCGCGCGGCGGTACCTTCTTCACGCTAGGAGCGCCGTCGCGCGCTGCTGCGGCTGCCCTCCCACATCATCCGCCGCGCTGTGGCGAGCCGGGGGAGACCGGACGCCACCTGCGCGGAGAAGAAAGGAATCCAGCGCATGTGGCGACACATCTTCAGAGCATCGCCCTGGCGGCGCGGCGCGGCAAGCCTGACGCTAGGGCTGGCGCTGCTGCTGGCGGCGTGCGGGCCAGCGGGCGTGACGACCAAGCCGGCGCCGACCGTAGCGCCAACGGCGACCCCTTCCCCACCCTGTACCACCTGGAAGGTCATCCCCAGCCCGACGACAAAGTATGCGCAAAGCACGCTGATGGGCGTGGTCGGCCTCTCGGCCACTCAGGCGTGGGCGGTCGGCGCGACGTATATCGGCGAGGGGAATACGACAGCGGCATCGCTGGTGGAGCAGTGGAACGGCTCGGCCTGGAGCATCGTTACGAGCCCCGGCGGGCCCTACCTGAACGGCGTCGCGGCGGTCTCAGCCAATGACATCTGGGCGGTTGGCGGCGCGTCGGGGCGATTCCCCGGCATCCCCTCGGAGGGTGGCAGCGGCACGATCATCCGCTGGAACGGGGCGCAATGGAGCGTCGCTCCCGGCGCGCCGACGAGCAGTGCGCTCAACGCCGTGGTGGCGCTGGCGAGCGATAACGTCTGGGCGGTTGGCTCCACGACATCCACCAGCGGCACGCAGCCATTGGCCGAGCGCTGGAACGGGTCAGCGTGGCAGGCGGTCGCGAGTCCCACGCCGACTGGCGCGACGGTGACCTATCTCTATGCGATGGCGGCGGTTCCTGGAACCAGCCAGCTCTGGGCGGTCGGCTCGTCACTCAAGACGCCGCGTGTGGACTACACCCAGGCGCTCATCGAGCGGTGGGATGGCTCCTCCTGGCAGATCGTCGCCAACCCCGCCCTGCCGAGCGGCGCCTTCGGGGCGACGCTGAGTGGCGTGGTCGCGCTCTCCGCGACGGATGCCTGGGCGGTCGGGAACTATACCGCCAGCGACCACCAACAACGCACGCTCATCATCCACTGGGATGGCGCGGCGTGGACGGTCGTCTCGGCGCCGGATGTCTGGGGCAGGCTCTCTGGTGTGGCGGCGGTCGGCGCGCATGACGTGCGCGCCGTTGGTGACCGCTTCGTCGATACGCCAACCACGAATAACATTGGGATCGTCGAGCGCTGGGACGGCGCGACATGGAGCGTGGCTGATCTGCCTATGCCACAGGGCGTGACTCACACCTTCCCCCAGGCCATCGCCACTGATGGCGCGGGCGGCTACTGGGCGCCGGGCTACTCGTTCACATCCAACTTCCACTCACTCATCCTGCGTTGCTCGTGAGTGGCTAGCGGGCGTGCGCGACAGGCTGGCGAGTCTGCGGCGCTCGCGTAATGGATAACGGGCCCTCACTCGAATGGGTGGGGGCCTGACCGTGACCGCGGCTCCCGCGCTCCGACGCGCCCGGCTGCTCACGGCCAGTGGGTAGCGGGATTACCGAATAACCGTCACTTGGCCACCCCGTGTTCCCTTCGATAGCGCTTTCACCCAAGAGCGTCACAGCAGCCACAGCTACACTTCAAACAAGAAAGTACGCCGCCTTGTCGGTACACTGGCTTTGTGCTACAGTTTGGTCAACAGGAGAGTTATGGGGTGTCCGCGCTTCTTCGAAAGAGAAGACAGAGAAAGGATGTACAGTATGTTTCGTATCACACAGCCGGGTCTTCGGAAGTGGGGGGGTAGTTGCCGCACTACTGATGAGCGGCGCACTCGCCACGCTGGCTCCAAGCACAGTAAATGCGGCAGGTTTGTCAGCTTCCCCCGTCAAGCCTGCATCACCAGATTACATTACTTGTTCCATTCAAGTGTCCTACACACTGGAAACATGGTCAACGTCCGTAACTGACGGAACGATGACAGTGAAACTCCAGGAAATGGACGATAGTGTGCAGCCCTCTACAATTTGTGGGTACCGCGCCTATGTCACCACCGACTCAACACTCAACGGCGCTACCTTGACCGCTTCGGTCTTGAACTATAGCCCGTCTGGCACGAAGGCCCCCACGTGCGATGGCGTATCGGCCACAAGCAAGTCAGTTACCACAGCCAATGGAAACGGCGCTTCTGTGGCGACGGGCGATATTGGTGAACAACATCCGTACCTTCAGGCGGAAGGAAGCTTTCACGGTGTAAGCGGCTGCACAAACGCCTATTGAGCGACAGCTTGCGCTGAGCAATAGGCAGCGAGGCGCGTCTCCCTGACTCTCCTGCCATACGCTGTGAGACAGCGCGAGGCCCCACGAACTGAGGATGCCGCATGCCGTCGATGGACACCCCTGAGATACATCCCTCTCAAAACGACCGTACAGAGCGCGAGGACGCGATTCGGGAACTAGCGCGCTCGCAAGCCGCAAGCGAGGCCATCGAAGTGTCCCCGCACGCCAAGGCGGTTAGTCCGCGCCAGGGCGACGTGCCTACCAGGCGGCGGAGCGGCATGTCGAGAGGAAGACGCATCGCCATCGTGTCCGGCGCCCTCCTGGTCATCATAGGCATCGGGATCGGCGTGAAGATAATTACCTCCGCTCGGCGCGTGACGGCGCCAAAGGTGATCTCGGTCGTCACCATACCGTTCGGTCTGCAACCGATCCAATGCGCGCAAGGCATGGCCTGGTCGCCGGATAGCCGCTACCTCGCCCTGCTTGGCTATGCCGCGTCTCTCGATGGCTGCCCCAGCGCCGCCCTCCTCGCCTATTCATATGCCGCGGGGAAGATCGCCGTGTACGATGCGCGCGCGGGGAAGCTCACGGTCGAGTATCAGCCCGACACGATTATCCAGAAACAACTCCAGTTGCAACCACCACCCCGAAACGCCATTACCCCGAACCAACCAAACAGTGACGTGTCAGCTCAGGTGATCTCCTATGAGGGAATCGCGTGGTCACCGAATGGCGAGCAGCTTGCGCTTCCGTTCCACGTTCTGAATATTGTCGCTGCCAATAACCCTCACGGATATGATACGCAGCGCATTTGTGGGTTGCTGCTGCTTCCTCTCAACCAGAATAGTCCAGATGTGCTTTCGCAGACGCAGCCAGCATCTACGCCGTGTTCAGGGGCCTGGGACATTCGCGATAACCGCTACGTGCCGGAACCCCCTACAGCGTCAAACGTGCCGGCGGCATGGGGTATTTCATCAGGTTTAGGCACGGCAGCGAGCGCATATCATTGGAATGGTGGAAGTCTCTCACCAGTGAGCGCGCTGCCCGCCAGCGATGCAACCCCGCCACAAGCCGCTAGTCACATCACACCTGTGGGTGCGCCCGATGGGCAGCAGTCCTTCTCGATCTGGCAGCCAGGAACACTGGAGTCGGTAACACAATACTTCCCGAAGACCGCGAGTGGAACCCCGGTTATCTCACAAGCGCTCCCCGGCGCGCAGACATACTCCACATCGTTCATCGCGTGGTCGCCATCAGGCGACTATCTGCGAACGGCAGTCGTCCACAATTGGCTCGTGCGTTCCGCGTCTGTCCCTGCGCCAACTAGCATATCGCTGCGGGAGTTGAACCTGACCGGGGCGCCCACACTCTTCGTGCGCGACCAGGCGCTCGATACGTTGTTGAAACGTTTCGCTCCTGTGAGCGCATCCGCGCAGAGTTCTCTTACGCTCGCCTGGCGGCCCGATGGGCGCTACCTTGCCACCATCTCACCAGCGGCAGCGAACGATACAGGCCAGACAGCGACTATATACGACATCACAAACGGCGCCGACACGCTGACCCTCACCCTCCCTGCCTCAACCGCCAGCGCGACCACCGTAGGAAATACCACCGTGCTTCTGTGGTCGCCTGACGGGAGCCGCCTTGCGTACCTCGCCCCAGATTCCTCCGATCTCACTGTCTGGCAGCCTTCCGCTTTGAAGTCGCTTGCGGCGCCATCCCGCTAACGTTGGCGTCCCTCCATCCCGGCCTCGCCGCCACCGGCTGCCATACCTTCGGCTGCATCCCGCCAGCGCCGTAAGCGAGGCTTACCCGCCCACTCATCACACTTGGCCTGTCGGCGGCCTGGGCTCGCCGCGTCGCTCGCGGAGGTTGGCCCCCTGGCGGATGAGCGCGAGGACGAAGACGCCCGCGATGATCGGCCAGCCCGCCTGGAGCGGCGCCCACGTGCGAAAGAGCAGGCAGTAGAGGCCGAAGACCACCGCCATCGTGATCGCGAACTGCCACCAGCGGCGCGGCGGCATCCGGTTGTCCTGCTCGGCTCGCATATTCGTTGCTCCTTCCGTCGCCTCACCTCGCCGCCACTCGCCATCTGGTGCGACAATCAGTGTAGGCCGCGCGTCCATATAGAGAGAGTGTACCCCGGCCAGGTTCCCCACGATACCCGCGCAGGAGTGAGACAAGAGGCGGAGAATCCCCAGGGAGGGTTCCCGGATGGTGGCGGTCGAGAGCGAACAGGAGCTGCGCCGCAGCGATCTGTATATCAACCGCGAGATCGCGGCGATTGCCTTCATCCGGCGCGTGCTGGAGGAGGCGCAGTCGCATCGCCATCCGCTGCTGGAGCGTGTGAAGTTCCTCAGTTTCGTCAGCAACCAGATGGACGAGTTCCTGATGGTGCGGATGGCGGGGCTGCAAGACCAGCTCTCCGCCAGCGTCCACACCCACGGCCCAGACGGCCTGACCCCCGAAGAGCAGATTCACGCCCTGCGCCCGCTGATCCGCGACATGCTCACCGACCAGCGCCGCGTCTACTATGACGATGTGCTGCCGAAGCTGGCCGAGGCAGGCATCCAGATCCTCGACTACGCCGAGCTGACCGAGGCCCAGCGCGAGGAGGCGGCGAGCTACTTCCACCGCGAGGTCTTTCCCGTGCTGACGCCACTGGGCGTGGACCGCAGCCATCCGTTCCCGCTCATCTCCAGCCGCAGCCTGAACCTCGCCGTGACCCTGCGCGACCCACTGGCGGGCGAACTCTTCGCGCGCATCAAGGCCCCACCCTCGCTGCGTCGGCTCGCGCCGATCACCCCCACTGGCCGCGAGCGCCGCCGCAATGGCCACCCGCGCGCCGCCTTCGTCTGGCTGGAGCAGCTCATCGCCGCCCATCTCGATCAGCTCTTCACCGGCATGGAGATCATCGCCGCCTATCCCTTCCGCGTGCTGCGCGACGCCGACTTCGAGATCCAGGCCGACGAAGCGGGCGACCTGCTGGATACCGTGGAGCAGGGCATCCTTGGGCGGCGCTTCGGCTCGGTCGTCGGGCTGCTCGTTCAGGCCGATACCCCCACATTCGTCCGCGATCTGCTCTGCGAGAAGCTCGAGATGGACGCCGCCGACATCTATGACCTGCGCAGCCCGCTGGGGATGAGCGACCTGGGCGAATTGCTGGACCTCGACCGTCCCGACCTGAAGGACCGTCCGCTGCTGGCCCGCACGCCCGGCGAATTGCGGCGCGGCGGCGACATCTTCGCCGCCATCCAGCGCGGTGACATCCTGCTGCACCACCCCTACGACTCCTTTGGCAGCGTCGTGGAGTTCATCCAGGCGGCGGCGCGCGACCCGCAGACGCTGGCCATCAAGCAGACGCTCTACCGCGTCGGGACCAACTCGCCGATCGTCGCGGCGCTGCTGGAGGCGGTCGAGGCAGGCAAGCAGGTCGCGGTGATGGTGGAGCTGAAGGCGCGCTTCGACGAGGAGAATAACATCGAGTGGGCGCGCACGCTGGAGCATGCGGGCGTGCATGTGGTCTATGGCCAGATCGACCTGAAAACCCACGCCAAAGTGGCGCTGGTGGTGCGGCGCGAGGGCGGCGGACTGCGCCGCTACGTCCACCTCGGTACCGGTAACTACAACGCATCGACTGCGCGGGTCTACGAGGATTATGGGCTGCTCACTTGCCGCCCAGACATCGCCGAGGACGCCTCGCACCTCTTCAACATGCTGACTGGCTTCGCACGCGGCGTCACCTACCAGAAGCTGCTCGTCGCGCCAACCACCCTGCGCGCGGGCGTCATGCGGCGCATCGAGCGCGAGATCGAGCGGACGCGCGCGGGCGGACAGGGGCGGCTGATCTTCAAGATCAACGCCATCGTCGATAAGGAGTTCATCCAGGCGCTCTATCGCGCGTCGCAGGCGGGCGTGCGGGTGGACCTGCTGGTGCGCGGCATGTGCTGCCTGCGCCCCGGCATACCCGGCGTCAGCGAGAACATCCACGTCACGAGCCTGGTGGGGCGCTTCCTGGAGCATAGCCGCATCTACTACTTCGCCAATGGCGGCGTGGAGGGAGAGGACGAGGTGTTACTGGGCAGCGCCGACCTGATGCCGCGCAACCTCGACCACCGTGTCGAAACGCTCTTCCCGGTGGAAGACCCTGCGCTGCGGGCGCAGCTCGCCCGCTTCGCGCTGCCCGCCTACCTGCGCGACACCGCGAATGCCCGACGCCTGCTGCCCGACGGCTCCTACAAGCGCATCAAGCCCGCCAAGGGAACGACCGTCTTCGATGTGCAGCAGTGGTTCGGTCGCGAGGCGCCGGAGCTGCTGGACGAGCGCGGCCACGAGCCGACCCGCCCGACGCCGCTGCCCCCCGGCTGAGCCTCGGCTAGCCCCGGCCATAGGCGCATCCACCACGCGCGCCCATTCCGCTTCTACCCCCGCGCGTGAGAACATGAGGGGCAGGCGTGGCGCCGCGTTCGCCCGCTGCGCTTCACACATCCCATGAAGGAGCGGATATGGACAACCTGTGGCAGACAGCCCTGTGGAAGCAATTTGGCGCGGCCATCGACATGCTCGACCATGCCCTGGAAGCCTGCCCCGATGACCTCTGGCGGCGCCCCGTCTGGCAGGACCCCGACGCGCCGACCGGGCGCGCGGAGTTCTGGTATGTCGCCTATCACGCGCTGTTCTGGCTTGACCTGTACCTCTTCGGGTCTGAGGAGGGATTTGCGCCGCCCGCGCCCTTCGCGCTGGTGGAGCAGGACGACGCGAATGGCCCGCTGCCCGACAAGCCCTACTCCAAAGATGCGGTGCGCGGCTATCTGACGGCGCTGCGCCAGAAGTGTCGCGCCACCATCGAGGCGCTGACCGACGAGCGCGCCCGCCAGCCTGTCAGCTTCGGCTGGATGGAGGAAGGCGAGGTCGTCACCTACGCTGAGTTGCAGCTCTACAACATGCGTCATATCCAGGAGCACGCCACCCAGCTCAGCCTGCTGCTCGGCCAGCATGGCATCCCCGGCGAGCGTATCGACTGGGTGGCGCGAGCGGGGTGAGGCCGCCGCTACTCGGGGTCGCGTCCGGCCAGCGGTTCGACCATCGGGCGCATGCGAATCTCCATGATGCGCGCGCCTGGCCCCTGCGCCGCCATCAGCAGCACCGCCTCGGCCACCTCCTCCGCCTCCAGCATCTCGGAGGCGGCCACGCTCTCTTCAGTGCGCCCGGTCCCGATGGCGAACTCGGTCTTGACGCCGCCGGGGCAGAGCACGCCGACCTTGATGCCCCTGGGACGCAGCTCACGGTCGAGCGCCTGCGTGAAGCCGACCTGGGCAAACTTGGTCGCGCAGTAGACGGCCTCGCCAGGGAAACCCATCACCCCCGCCATCGAGGAGACGTTGATGATGACGCCTGATCCCTGGCGCGTCAGCACGGGGACCGCGTAGCGCGTGAAGAGGAACGTGCTGCGCATATTGGAGTCCATCATCGTGTCGTAGTCGTCGGGGCTGGTCTCCTCGAGCGATTTGTAGACGCCGACGCCCGCGTTGTTGACGAGGATGTCGAGCTTGCCGAAATGCTCCAGCGCGGCCTGGATGGCGCGGTCGGCGGTATTCTCCTCGCGCACGTCGCCGATCACGAAGCGGCAGGCCCGCCCGCGCTCTTCCGCCTCATGCGCCAGCAGCGCCAGGCGCTCCAGCCGCCGCGCCACCACCACCAGATCGGCGCCCTCGCGGAGGAAGCGGCGAGCGATGGCCGCGCCGATGCCCGAACTGGCCCCCGTGATGAGCGCCACCTGCCCGCTCAACTTGCCCGCCGCCTCGCGCGTCGCAGCGGCTGTCCGCGTCGCCGCCGCGTTGTTTGTGATACTGTTCGCCATCGCTGGCCCTCCTGATCTCCCCGCATCGAGCATGCGGCGCAAACATCGAGCGCGCCGCCCCGCTCCTCTACGCTACCTCGCCAGGCATGCGCGGCGCCAGATGTCACAACATATCGTGGCGCATCTGGGAACGCGGGTCGGAGTGGTCAGGTCGCGACGGGCAAAGCGAAAGCCGGGCTGCAAGAGTCCGGCCTTCACAAGGAGGGGAGGAGGAGATTTGGTGGAATTCTCTCTCTGCTTCTACGTTACGCTGTCACGCGACTGCGGACATCAGGTAAACACCTGAGAAAGATCAGGTATTCACCTGATTTCTACGTCAAAATACGTAGGAAGCGGCTGTGTGTGAGCAAGGCGCGGCGTGTGGCGTCAGTTGCGGCCAGAGCCATAGGCGCCGCCCTGCCCCAGCGAGCGCGACTCCTCCAGCGCCACCAGCACCCGGCTGATGTCCTCGGCGACCTCCGCCAGCAGGTGTGGCAGCCAGTCTTCGGGATGCGGCTCCTGCCCGCCGTCCGCGCTACGCCCGCGCCCCAGACGAGCGTGACCGCCGCGCCGCTCGGCCCCGTTCAGGCCCGTGCGGAAGCCGCTCACGCCTTCCGGGTCCCACAGCGGCAACTCGACCCGCTGCTGGAGGGTCAGCGCCTCGGCCTCCAGCGCGCCATCGCCGAGCGTCAGCGCCACGCTGGGGCGGGTCTCGCCGGCGCGGCTGCTATGCTCCGATGCGCGCAGCTTCAGTGCGCGGGCGAGCTGGCCGAGGTTGACGCTATCCAGCGCGACATGCTCCAGCGGCAGGGTATAGGTGAGGTCGAGCGAGAGCGGCGGCACATTTTCGGTGCGCAGATGCGTGCATTCCTCGTCCGGCTCGTGGAAGAAGTCGCAGACGCCCTCGGCGCCCTCCAGCGAGAGCACGCTATCGAGCGGCTCCCAGGCGAAGGAGAGCGCGCAAGTGGCGCGATGCTCAGCCTCCTCGCAGGGGCCAGGATGCAGCGTGCAGGCGAACTCGCGCTCCAGCGTCTGGGTGTTGAGCCAGAACTCCTCATGCGCCGAGAGTCCAGTCGCATCGAGCGCGTTCAGGATCATCTCGGTGATGTCTTCGTAGGTGATCATCAGGCCCGCTCCTCACTGGCCACGTCTGGCCACGCGCCGCGCATCCCCCGCGCGTTTCGCGTGTACCGTACCATACCAGGCGCCGTTTCGCCAGCGAACACGGTTCCGGCGGCAGGTGGACGGCATCTGGTATGCTCTACACTGGCGATGCGGCGCGGACGCCATTCCCCGTGACGGGAGACTCCGCGCCGCCACGAGCGTCACGGCCAACTGATGGCCAATGCATGCGTCAACAGTGGAGAAATCGTACATGCGATCCGCGGTCAACGGCAGCGTGATGGCCCTGCGGGTGTTGTGGATCATCAACATCGTGCTGGGCATCTATATCTCGTACATCGCGA
>DASVWQ010000505.1:0-4375 GCA_036393135.1 Ktedonobacterales bacterium | reverse complement strand
GTGTACTCGCGCAGGCGACGCAGCGGCTTCTCGTATTTGACGCCGTGCCAGTGCTCGATCACCTGCGGGCCGGAGGTTCCCAGCCCCAACAGCATGCGCCCGCCAGAGCGCTCGTCCAGCGTGGCGGCGGAGGCGGCGATGACGGCGGGCGAGCGCGAGAAGACATTGGCCACACCGGCGCCCAGCTTGATGCGGCTGGTCTCGCGCGCCAGGTCGGCCAGCGAGGTGAACAGCTCGTAGCCCCAGGCCTCGCCTAGCCAGACGGAATCGTAGCCCAGCCTATCGGCCACTCGGACATGCTCCAGCGCCGCCGTCCAGTCGCCGGGGAAGACGGGGCTATCGGCGATCAGGCCCAGCTTGAGCGGGGCTGGCTGGCTGGCGCTCTCTGGTTCGCTCATCGTCGCGTGTCTCCTTTGTCGTCGCGCCGCTCCACAGCGCGCGTCTCTCCGCAGCATGCGCACAGCGTTCGCGCGCCGTCAACCGTGATGTGGGCGGCCCTGGACGCCAGCTTGTCCCTGCCAGACATCCCGCCGACTGGGTATACTGTGCGGGGGCGGCGAGCGCCCTCTGTGTGAGGAATGAGGAACGCGCGTGACGACAGTACCTGAGGCGCCCCTGCTGGTGCGCCCCGCGACCAGCGACGACCGTACCGCCGCGCTGGCGCTGATCTCCCCCGCCAGCGGACGCGGCCGCGCCAGCCTGGCGCTGCTGCGCGCCCAGCAGGGCATCCTGTGGGTCGCGGTGGAGCATGGGGTGGAGGGCGAGACGCTGGTGGGGCTGCTGCTGGCGACCGCGCAGGTGGACGCCGAGGAGGAGACCGTCGTCGGCTACATCCACGAGTTGCTGGTGCATCCGGCGTATCGACGGCGCGGCGTGGCGATGGAGTTGCTCGACGCCGCCGAGCGCTATTTCCTCGTCGAGTGCGCGTTTGGCAAGGTCTCTGTCACGACCTCATTCGATAATGACGCCGCCATCCGCATCTACCGCAGCCGGGGCTATACGCTCTCGCAGGCGCGGCTCGCCAAGCGGCGCGACGACCTCACGCCCGACGCCAGCGGGAAGTGACGCGGGCAGATGAAAGCTGATGAGGGCGGGCACGCGATGCAGAGGAGACGATGATGTCTGACGCGCTGGGAGCGGGGTCACTCTCATTCGACCGGGCGGCGCACTGCTACGACGAGACGCGCGGCTATCCGCCGGAGGTCGCGCGGGCCATCGCCGAGGGCATGCTGCGCCACGGACCGCTTGCGCCGGGCGATCACGCGCTGGAGATTGGCATCGGCACCGGGCGCATTGCCCTGCCGCTGCTGGCGCGCGGGGTGAACATCAGCGGGCTGGACATCTCGCCGCGCATGCTGGAGCGGCTGCGCGCCAATGAGACCGCCGCCCGCGCCGCCGAGCCAGGCGCGCCGTGGGGACGGCTGGACGCCGCGCTGGGCGACATCACAGCGCTGCCCTTCGCAGCGGAAACCTTCGATGCGGTGGTCGCCGTGCATGTCCTGCACCTCATCACCCGCTGGCGCGAGGCCTTCAGCGAGGCGCTGCGCGTCCTGCGCCCCGGCGCGCCGCTGCTGCTGGGGCAGGATGTCGCGCACGGTGACTACTCCTCGCACCCGATGCAGGATGAGTGGGTCGCCATCATGACGGCGCTGGGGTTCGAGCCGCGTCGCGTGGGCGCCAACAGCTCCCGCGACATCCTGGCGGAGGCGCGTGGGCGGGGTCTACGCGTGGAGGAGTGGGAGGTGGTCGACTGGACAGCCGCCCACACGCCCGCCGAGGGCTTCCGCGACATCGCCGAGCGCTCGTGGTCGCTGACATGGCTGGCTCCCGACGACCTCTTCGCGGAGTCCGTGCAGCGGCTGGAGACCTGGGCGCGCGAGCGCTACCGCGACAACTGGGACACGCCGATCTCGACACGCTATTCATTCAAACTCGCGCGGATCACCGCTCAGGGGTAGTGGCCGCCGCACGGTAGCCCGCTATTGGAGGGGATAGCCCACATGACATCACCACACACGCCTGGCCCGCTTGCCGATGATGGCGCGCAGGGATCCACGCCCGATCTGCCGATGCGCGGTGTCGCCCAGCCGAGCCGGGCCGAGGCGCTGGCGCTGCCGGGGCTGCATATCTCGCGCCACCCGATCATCGCCTGTAAGCTGACCGAACTGCGCGATGTCAACACACCGCCCGCGCGCTTCCAGACGCTGGTGCAGGAGCTGGGCGCGCTGATGGCCTATGAGGCGACGGCGGATGTCGCGACCGAGCCGATGGAGATCAGCACCCCACTGGAGCCGATGATCGGGCGGCGGCTCGTGGGCGGTGTCGCGGTCGCGCCGATCCTGCGAGCGGGGCTGGGCATGGCCGAGGGCTTCCGCAAGGTGGCGCCCGAAGCGCAGGTCTGGCATCTGGGGTTGCGCCGCGACGAGAAGACCCTGCGCCCCGTCCACTACTACAACCGTCTCGCGCAGGCCACCAACATCGCGGAGTGCTATGTGGTGGACCCAATGCTGGCGACGGGTGGCTCGGCGATAGACGCGCTGGATCTGCTCGCTACCTACGCCGTGCCGCGCATCCGTTATGTCGCGCTGATCGCCGCGCCGTATGGGCTGGTGGCTCTCCGCCGCGCGCATCCCCATGTGCCAGTCTACGTCGCGGCGGTTGATGACCGGCTGGACGAGCGCGGCTACATCTGTCCTGGGCTGGGCGACGCGGGCGACCGCCAGTTCAACACGTTTTAGCCGCCACGCCCGGAGCGTGACCAGAGTGTAACTGAAGCGCGCATGCGAGAGGATGATCCAAGATGGCCGAGCTATCCAGCGTTCCATTTGCCGCTGGTTGGTGGTCCTTCGACTTGGGGCGCTATCGCCCCTGTGACTCGACCTATTGCCTGTTACCGTATGACGCGCTGCCACCCCTGGCCCAGGTGGACGACGCGTTCGACTGGCTCACGCCACGCTCTGGACGGGCGGGCGACGGGGCAGACCCAAGCGGCAACGCCGAGGAAGCGCGGAGTCAGGTGGAGACGCTGGTGGCGGATGCGGCAGCACATGGGCTGACGCTGCCAGCGAGCTTCGTCCGCCTGATGTCGGCCCCTGACCTGCAAGGTCGTATCCCCTCCTGCACAGCCTGCGAGTTCGCCCTGGGAGATAGCCTCGTCGCCTTGCCAGGCAGCGATGGAGCCTACGCCGTTTCCTTCCTGCATGACCAGCAGGATTGTGTCGTGTGGTACCTCTATCTTGCCCCCTCCGGCGACCACTGCGTCCTATCCTATCCCGGCGACTACGAGCTGGATGTGGATGGCATGCAAGCGGATGAGACCGAGAAGGCGACGGAGGCGTTCCGGTTCGCTGCTCCAACCTTCACCGATTTCATCCACCGCTTCTGGCTGGAGAACGTCCTCTGGTTCAAGCTGCATAGCCGCGACCATCCATCGTTGACGGCGGAGGAGCGGGCGTATGTGGACCACTACGCGCGCCAGAGTGGGCAGGCATAGGCGCGGGCCTACGCCTGCTGGACCTTCTTCTCCTTCGGCAGGAAGAGCGACACAGCGGCGGCAAAGGCGACGACCTTGCCAATCGAGTTGAGCGCGAAGGTGATCGGCGTGGAGGGAAACGCGAAGCCAAACAGCGCCCAGATCGCGAAGACGAAGAACATGCCCGCCAGCAGGTAGAGCGTCGTCCGCGAGAGATTGGCGAAGGGCGAGAGCGTGACCATCGCATAGCTCATGATCGCGACGAGAAAGAGCGGCAGGAAGAAGAGCGGCGTGTAGAGCGCGGCGGGTGTGGGTGGAAAGGTTTTCCACAGGACGATCAAGTCATAGGGCAGTTCGAAGATCATCGGCGCGGCAATCGTCCCCACGACCGCGCTGCCGAAGCCCACCCAAAACTGATGGGCTTTGACGGGTTTCGTCACACTGGGCAGGGTCAGGTAGAGGATAACGAGGAAGGCCAGCAGACCACACAGCGCGGTCACTGGCCTGATGGGGCTGGACGCGCCACTGAGGGCGTCTGGCCGCTGCTTGACCAGCGCCACGACATAGGCGAGTTCCGCATAGACGAAGGTGTATCCCGCCAGCAGGAACCCGACGATCAGGCTTGCGCCAACAAATTTGCCGGGGCGCGCGGCGACAAGTGGATGGCGCAGACGCAGGCCGCCAACCACCAGCGCGCCCGTGACGATGAGCAGGATGACCGTCAGAATGATGGCGCTGCTTCCCGTATAGGAAGCCCAGGTTGCACGGCTCGACATGGGGCGCCTCCCGTCAATGCGTGGAGGTCATGGCCATCACAGGCGCCGGGCCCAGGGTGGCCTGCCTTTGCGCGCTCAGAGCGAACTGTTCGCCCATAGTGCGTAGCGCGCCCGCCAGGGTTAGCGC
>DASVWQ010000504.1:0-7667 GCA_036393135.1 Ktedonobacterales bacterium | reverse complement strand
AGCTCCAGCGGCACCGCGTGGCTGGTGATCTTCGGCGTCTGGATGACGGCGACATGCTCATCGCTGCGAGTGACGGTCGCGCCCAGCGCCGTAACCACATCCTCGGTAATCATCAGGTCGCCAAGCTGGAGCGGCGCGTTGCGGATGATGCAGGCGTCTTCGGTGAGCAGCGAGGAGACCATCAGCTTGGTGGCGGCGTTCTTGGCGCCGCTCAGCGTGACCTCGCCCCGCAGCGGCGCCCCGCCCTCGATCAGGTAGTATGGCGCGGCGTGGCTGGCCGCAGGCGTCGCGCCGTTCCCGTTGGCCTGCGCCGCCTGCCGCGCGCTCTGTTTTGGCGGCTGTTTGACCTCGCGCTCAGACTTCACCCGCATGTCTTCCCTGAGCTTTCCTGGAGCGTATTTAGAGCCTTCTCGCGGCGCCGCTCGCCGCGCCCATCTCGCGCCACCCACATGCGCTGGAACGCTGCGCGGGCGATGTTCAGCGTAACGCCGCCAGCGCGGGCCTGTCAACGCGCATAGCCCTCTCGCGCCGCGCCGCCAGTTGCGAAGATACCAGGGGCTATGCGTACAATACCGCCATGAGTATCGCATCCACCATCCTACACATCCAGGGCCGTTCGCCCGAACAGATCGAGGCCGCGCTCGACGCGATCTTCGCCCGCGAGGAACGCCCGCGCGCCCTGCGTATCGAAGGCTCGTACTCGGCGGTCCTGACGAAGCTCGACGATCCGGCGCTGGACGCGGGCTATCGCTATCTGCTGCTGCGGCCCCACGGCGCAGGCGACTGGGCGCCACTGCTGGAGCTTGGTTCGCGCACCGAGGGGCTGGACATGGAGCTGTCCGGCGCGCTGGACGGCGCGACGATCTTCACGGTCTACCAATATGGCGAGGTCGTCTCCGGCTACCGCGTGACACGCGCGGGCGTGGAGGTGGACCGCTATTGCAGCGATCCGACCGCCTTCGCGGGCGAGAGCGCCGAGCCAGGTGAGCCCGACGACGAGGCCGCGTCGCCGGAGGATGTGGAGGCGCAGCGTGGACGGCCAGAGCGGTTCGCCGATCTGCTGCCAGCGGGCGCCACGCCAGCGGACTTCACGCGCATCGTGCTGGCCCCCGGCTGGTGGGAGCGGCACGATGCGGGCGCGCCAGACGCCACCAGCGACGCGGCGGATGACGAGGACGACGAGGGGCCAGTGGACGAGGTGGACCGCATGCGCTGCATCGCCATCGCCCTGGAGCTATGGGCCGCCGACGAGTATCCGCTGACCGGGGAGCTGGAAGACCTGCCCAACAAGGTCGTCGGCCCGGCCATCGCGCTGGCATGGAGCGTGAGTCAGCCAGCATAGGGTCGCGCTGACGCCCGCCTCAGCGCCCGTCCATAGTGGCCCCATACTTGCCAGCGCCCACCTCCGTAGGCTACGCTAAAGCTCGTAGCGGCGCATGGCCGTGCGCGAGCGTATGTAGTGTAGTAGGGATAGATACGGCGAGTCTGGCGGCCACTCTGGCGCGCGGGAGGATGCATTGGCGGATCAGGTGACGAAGCGGCCCGGCTGGAGCGCGCTCGATGAGCAGGCGCAGGCCGAGGCGAGCCGCATTGACCCCACGCTCCCCGTGCGCGCCGTGCATACCGAGAGCGCGCCTGTCACACTCAGCGCGCCCACCACTCCTGCCGCGCCGCAGCCCAGCTACGTCGAGACGCGCTGGCCGCTGGTCAACCGCGCGCTGGACATCACCGAGCGCATCACACATGGCCGCGCCGGATGGATTCAGCGGCTGTCGTCGTATCTGGTCATCGGTGGCACGGCGGCGCTGGTCAACCTGTCCATCTTCGCGATCTTCTTCCACTTTGGCTCGGACAAGGTGCTCTGGTACTGGCTCCTCACCAACGTCGTCGCCTACGAGGTGTCCATCCTGGCGAACTTCATCCCCAACGACTACTTCACCTTTCGCCATCTGGACGGCCACCAGCGCTCGTGGCTGACGCGCTGCCTGCGCTTCCACGTTACCAGCCTCAGCGGCGTCGCGGTGACGTTCATCATCTCAGCGACGCTCTTCCACCTCGTCGGGCTGCCATCGCTGGTGGCGCAGGCCATCGCGTTGATCCTTGCCACCGCCTACAACTTCACCGTCCACCATCTCTTCACCTACGCTCACATCAAGCAATAGCGCCCGCTCGTTATGCGCCGCGCGACTTGCGCCCTGACGCCAGATAGTGTTAGCATGCTCCGGGCGCGTCAACGGGACGCCAGCATGGCAGGCGCCCGGCTGTGAGGCGAAACGATGCGACTCGACGACCTGGGCGAATTTCCGCTCATCGCGCGGCTGACCGCCGGGCTGGAGTCGCGTCCCGATGTCGCGCTGGGGCCGGGCGACGACGCCGCCGCGCTCGATCTGGGCGCTGGCGCGCTGCTGCTGGCCACCTGCGACTCGGTAGTGGAGGGCGCCCACTTCCTGAGCAGCGTCTCCTCGCCAGAGGAGATTGGCCATCAGGCGCTGGCCGTCAACCTCAGCGACATCGCCGCGATGGGTGGCGAGCCATGCTGGGCGCTCGTCTCGCTGATCCTGCCGCCAACGCTGGAGGTCGCGCGCCTCGAAGGCGTCTACGCGGGCATGCGGGCGCTGGCGCGGCGCTTCAACGTCGCCATTGTCGGCGGCAATGTCGCCGCCAGCGACGGGCCGTTGACCATCGACATCACGTTGCTGGGGCGCGTCGCTCGCGAGCGGATGGTGACGCGGGCGGGCGCGCGACCGGGCGACCAGCTCCTGGTGACGGGGCGGCTGGGCGCGTCGGTGGCGGCGCTGCTGGCCTACACCGCCGCGCCAGAGCGGGCTGACATTCCCGCCGACGCGCTCGCCGACGCGCGTCGGGCGCTGGTCACGCCAGAGCCGCGTGTGCGCGAGGGGATGGCCCTCGCCGCGAGCGGCCAGGTGACGGCGATGCTCGACGTGAGCGATGGCCTGGCGGGCGACCTCGGCCACCTCTGCGAACGCAGTGGGGTCGGCGCCGTGGTGGAGCTGGCCGCGCTGCCAGTGGACGCCGCGACGCGGGCGCTGGCTCTGGCGCTGGGGCGCGATCCTCTGCGCCACGCGCTGAGCGGCGGCGGCGATTATGAGCTGCTCTTCACGGCGCGGCCCACAGGCGTCGCGTTGGCGCTGGCGGCCTTGCGCGCGGTCGGCGCCGACGCCACCGTCATCGGCGAGATCACTTCGCCAGAGCGGGGGCTGCGCGTGCGCGAGGCGAATGGAGCCCTGACGGCGCTCGTCCCCAGCGGATGGGACCATCTGCGGCGGGACGCGGCGGGCATGGCGCCTGCTTCGGACAACACGGCTGGCCCGAATGGGGTCTCATGACCCGCGAGTCGGCACAATTCATACAGATTGGCGTTACAGTTGAATAGATCAACCGGAATTCTGGCACGGCGGACGCTTACTGCAGATAACGTGGACGCGCGATTGGACACGCGGCGCGACGCAGGGACGCTCCAGGCGAGAGATGAGGCGCAGCGTATGGCGCAGACGGTAGGGCCGAGTGAGCAACTCCCCGACGCGGTGGGCAAGCTCGCCACCGACACCACAGAGCTGGGCATCGTGGTAGGCGACATGTTCCGCTACGCCTGCGCGGGCCTCTTTGGCCAGGAGCCAGAGACAGCGCGCTTCGTCGCGGAGTCACGGGCGTGGGTCGCGCAGGCGGCCATCACCCTCGAAACCCGCATTCGCGCGATCATTCAGCGCTATCGTCCTGTCGGCGAGGAGATGCGGCGCATCGTCGAGCTACAGCAGGCCGTCAGCCAGCTCGCGCGCATCGCTGACCGGTCGAGCCACATCTCCGATCAGGCGCTCATCCTGCGCGGGGCGGGCGATCAGGTGCTCGCCAGCGTCACACCCGACGCGCCCACCATCCTCTACACCCTCATCTCGCTGGTCTATGAGCAGATGCGCGGCGTCTTTCTCGTGACGGCGGCGCGTGACGTGGCCCAGGCCCGCGCGCTGGTCAGCCACCACGCCGAGGTCGAGCGCTACTTCAGCGAACTGCATGCCCGCCTGGCCGACCGCGTGCGCACGACGCCGCTGGCCGCGCCCAACTTGCAGCGTATCCTGATGGTCGCGACCAATGCGCGCCAGATCGCCGAGTCGGTCGTGATGATCTGCCAGGCGACGCTCTTCACACTGGAGACACGGCGGTATTAGCGGCCAGGGCGGGGGCGGCTGAAGCTGCGGCTATGGGCGTGGGCGCCACGAAGGCCGCCTGCGCGGCCTGGGCTATCGATGGGGCGAGAGGTGGATAGCAGGCGCCCGTGTGGGTGGGATGACTCGGCCCTGGAAAGGCCGCGACCGTCGCCCCACCACAGCGTTTGCTCAGCATATGTCTGCGTCGCCCAGGACCTGGCCTGCGGAGGCAGGCTTTGTGGCCCATAGACCCTTAGCCGCGGGTTTACCCGCCCCCATCGCCCTGCGCCGACCTGCTCAGCCCGCCAGCCGCGCGGCTGGCGGGCGGCAGACATTGCAGGGCCGGTAGCCCGCCGCGTACGCCGCCTCCTCATCGGCGAAGGTGACGAGATGCGGCGCGCCGATGCGCTGGGCGTAGTGGCAGGTCGGGTAGCAGTAGACGTGCGAGGTCGAATCGCTGCCGACGTAGCGCACGCCCGCGCTCGCCAGCGCCTCCACCTGCTCGACATTCACCCCCTCCGCGCTGAGGATGCGGCGCTTCGACTCCGGCCCACCCATGCCATAGGCGCCCAGGTGGCCGTCCGCGCGCACCACGCGATGACAGGGGATGAAGAGCGGGATGGGGTTGCGCGCCATCGCTGTGCCAACCGCCCGCATCGCGCGGGGGTGGCCGATCTCGCGCGCGACCCAGCTATATGGGCGCACCTCGCCATGCGGAATCTCGCGCGCCTTCAGCAGCGCCTCGCGCACGAAAGGTGTCACGCCGCGCAGGTCGAAGGTCAGCGCCGCTCGCCGGTCGCCCGCCAGCCAGGCCGTCATCGCGTGGGCCAGCCGTTCCGGCGCCGCCACGCGCGCGTAGACCTTGCGCCCCAGCAGGTCAGCCGCCCACACCTCGAAGTCGCCCGCCGTTGGCTTGCGGGTCACGGCGGAGAGGCCGTGCGCATTCCAGGCGACATAGACCGTCCCCAGCGCCGTCTCGATGGTCGTGTAGGCGTCGGCCAGCCCCAGCCGGAGCAGCGCATTCTCGGCGATCGGCGCCGTGGTCTTCGCCTCGCATAGCCCGCGGCAGTCGCTGAGCAGCGAGCGGGCGCTCGACAGGGTGGATACTTGCTTGTCATTCATCGAGCTACCTCCCGCGCCTCACTCAGGCGCTCACGCTCCAGCGCGCGACGCAGACGCGCCACGCCACGACTCGCGTGCGATTTGACCGTGCCGACCGGCTCGCCCATCGCCTCGGCGATGGCCCCGTAGCCCAGCCCCTCGACATGCCGCAGCACCACCGCGACGCGCTGCGTCTCTGGCAGTGTTAGCAGCAGCGTCGCGAGATCGGCCAGCCGCTGCTCGCGGTCCACCACGACTTCTGGCATTCCCAGCGGATCCTCGTCGGCGATGCGCTCGGCCAGCCCGCCACCGTCGCCCACCATGTCGCTGGCCAGCGCGAGGTCGTCGAGCGAGAGCGCGGGATGGCGACGGGCCGAGCGGGCGCGGTTGCGAGCCAGGTTCGCGGCGATCTGAAAGAGCCACGGACGCAGGCACAACGCTCGCCGCCGCTCCGGGGAGTAGCCTGCCAGCGCCCGCCACGCCTGCGCCAGCGTCTCCTCCGCCAACTCCTCGGCGTCGCGTGGGCGCCCCGTCATCCGCAGGGCGAAGGCGTAGAGTCGTTGCTCCCAGGCGCAGGCCAGGCGCTCGAACGCGGCGTTCAGGTCGTCCGCGAGCGCGCCAGCCAGCGCGTCATCACAGGTCATGGTCGTCTCCCCTTATCTCCCCCTCGTGAAGTGGCGTGGGCGGCTTCATCGCGCGCTCCCGGCGGACACGACGGCAGGCGCCTCTGCCACGCTGGCGACGCGGCGGCGGCGTGGGACGCGGGCGCCCATCACCAGTAGCACACCCACGAAGATGATCGCCATCCCGCCGAAGATTCCCGGCGTCACCTGCTCGCCCAGGAAGATTGCTCCCCAGAGCAGGCCGAAGACGGGGACCAGGAAGGTTACGCTGAGCGCCGGAACTGGTCCGACGCTGGCGATGAGATAGAAGTAGAGCACGAAGGCGACCGAGGTGCAGCCAATGGCCAGCGCAACCACTGCCCAGGCCAGGCCCGGCGTCAGGTGGGTCCACGGAGCCGCCGCCGCCGCGATGGGCAGCGCGACGGGCGCCAGCAGGACCGCCGCGCCGAGTTGCTGCCCGGTGGCCGAGGCCAGCGGCGAGACGCCGACGAAGGCGCGCCGCGCGAAGCTCCCCGCGAAGCCATACGAGAGCGCCGCCAGCAGCGATGCGCCCGCCGATAGCGCCAGGGTCAGCGACCACGGCAGCGCGCTCCAGCCCATCACCGCGACCACGCCCGCGAAGCCCAACGCCAGCCCGATTCCCTTGCCCAGCGTCAGACGCTCGCGCATCCAGAAGGCGGCGACGAGCGCGCCAAAGAGCGGCGTGGTCGCGTTGAGGATGGCGGCCAGCCCGGCGGTGATGTGCAGCTCAGCCGTGCTGATGAGGGTATAGGGGATAGCGCCCTGGAGCAGACCCATCACCAGATAGCTCTTCCAGCGGCGGCGCAGTCCCAGGTCGGCGCGGGTCGCGGCGGCATAGAGCAGCAGCGCCAGCCCGGCCAGCGCCACCCGCGTCGCCGCCAGTGGCACGGGGCCAATCGCAGGCGCCGCGACGCGGATGAAGAGGAAGGCGCCGCCCCAGAGAGCGGCCAGCGCAACGAGCGCCCCAAGGTCACGCGCTTTCACCCGGATTCCTCGCTTCCCTCGCCAGCCGCCGCGACGTTCCGGCGGCTGGCGGGCGCGCGGGATGCGCGCCTAGGGATGAAACACCGGAGCCGCGCCAACGGTTGCGGTGGATTCTTCCGCGCCACCTTCGGCGGCCTCGCGCGCGGCGGGCGCGACAGGGCGGACGAAGACGAGATTGCTATGGAAGGTGCTCTGCCCGGCGATGTCGCCCAGCGCGTCGGAGGTCGTCGAGTTGATGTTGCGGCCATCGGCGGAGGCGCCCGGCCAGCGTCCCTTCGGCGAGACGGCCACGCCGCGCCGAGTCGTGTTGGTCAGCCGCGCGCGAAGCTGGCACGAGCCGCGCGCGTTGCTCACCTCGACCAGGGCGCCGTGGGCGATGCCGCGCTCGCGAGCGTCCTCCGGGTGCAGCTCGATGAACGGCTCGCCCTCGCGCCGCAGCAGGCTCGGCAGATTCGCCATGCTGCTGGAGACGAAGTGATGCGCCGCGCCAGAGACGAGCGCCAGCCGGTCATCCTGCCCCGCCGCTCGTCGCTCGGCCCAGCCCGCGTACTCGGCGGGCGGGGTGTAGTCGGGCAGCGGGTCCAGCCCCTCCGCAGCCAGGCTATCGCAGCGCAGTTCCACCTTGCCAGAGGGCGTGGGGAAGCGCAGGTCAGCGAAGGGAACCTCCTGCCCCGGCGCGAAGGTCAGCGGAATGTGGCCCTCCGCCTTCAGTCGCTCCAGCGTGACGCCCGCCAGCAGCGGGTTGGTTGCGCGGGTGGCGTCGAGGACCTCGGCG
>DASVWQ010000503.1:0-3690 GCA_036393135.1 Ktedonobacterales bacterium | reverse complement strand
TAGAACTGCACGCCGTCAATCGTCGTCCGCAGGACGTAGTACTGCCGCCAGTCGGTGCGCCCGGCCAGTCGCGCCTCCACTGCGTCGTAGGCCGAGGCCTGGCCGCTGTCCATCACGATCCATGTGGCGTAGCGCTGGGGCGCGGCGATGATCTGATCGAAGTGCTGGGGCGTATTCTCGTTCACGAAGTCGTGGTCAGGCAGGTCGGTGGCGAAGACGACCGCCGTGAAAGGCGCGCTGCCGATGAGGATTGTGCCGCCGTGGTAGTGCTGGTCGAGCCAGGCCGCCTCCGAGCGAATCGTTGGCCAGTGTGAGGTCGCCAGCGGGTCGCGCAAGGTGTAGGGCAGCCCCAGCGCGGGATTGAAACCGCTGAAGACGAGGGCCAGCGCCAACCCCAGCCAGAGCGCCTCGCGCCGCCACGCTACCAGGCTCGCGGTGAAGAGCGCAACCTCCGGCAGCGCCATAATGCCGTAGCGCACATTGAAGAGCGCGGGCGCGTTGGCTAGATGTAGCTCCGGCGTGTAGACAACGGTGACACCGAGAAAGAGGCAGAGGATGTTGAAGGCCAGCAACGACCACAGCATGTAGGCGGGCAGCATCCGCGCATCCAGGCGCGAACGCGCGACCAGCAGCGCCGTCGCCAGCGCCGCCACTACCAGCAGTGGCCAGCCCACCATCTCGCTCGCCGCCTGAAGATAGACCAGCGCCGCCAGTCCGGCGTTGTGGTAGGTCGGCAGGGAGTTGTGCGCCTTGATAACGCCTTGCTGATAGCTGGCGGAGTACGGGCCATCGATGAAGTAGAGGGGATCCGCAAAGAGCAGCCAGTTATAGAGGAACCACGCTGCGCAGCCCGCAAACGCCAGCGCGCCATAGAGCCAGAGCGCGCCTTCAGCGGCTTTCCATCCATGCCGCCGCCAGGTGACGTAGGCAATCACGGCCAGCTCGGCCAGCGCCAATGCCCAGACATCGTAGCGTACCAGGCTGCCAGCGGCGAAGGCGCCGGCGCAGGCGACCAGATTGACAGGGCGTTCATCAGCCACCCAGCGAATCAGGTAATACAGACCGAGCAGGAGTAGCCCCAACAGTACTAATTCGCTCATGGGAGTACTCTGCAAGTAGAGCGTGTTGGGGTTGAGGGCGAAGATGAGCGCCGCGACCCAGCCAGCGGCTGCCGAGGAGAAGAGCAGTCGCGCCGCGCGGAAGAGGTAGAGCGTCCCCAGGATGTAGCCGACCATCGAAGGGATTGCGCCGGCCAGCCCGCTTCTGTAGAGCGGATCGATCCAGACGAAGGGCAGCATGAGCACGTGGTTGAAGGGCGGCCAGACGGAGCCGAGCTGGCCCAACCCCGGCGTAGGCGAAAAGAGGACGCGCCGAGCGATCATCATATGGCTCACGGCGTCTTTGTAAGCCAGCGTATCGCCGTGCGCGGCGTACCAGGCGCAGGCGCCGATGCTGAGCGCGGTCGCCAGCAGCGCCACTACCCGCTCGTGGGTCAGCCGCGTTGCCCAGGCGGGCAGGCGTCCGCGCGCGTCCCTGGCGAGCGTCCGCGCCCATCCACGCGCGCAGGCGACGACGACGCGGGACCGTGTGGCGACCACCGGAGCGGCGCGGGCCAGCCGTGAGGGAATGGCGCGCATCCAGGCTTGCGTCATCCCGATGACAGGCGAGCGATCTATTCCTTCGACCATGCTGACTCCCTCGTCATCCACAACACGAGCAAGTCATAGGGAGCGTGATTGTCCGCAGTAGCTCTGTCCGACGTGCGGTGAGCGCGTGAGAAGGGTCGCTGGCGTGGAAAGAGCCAATCGCAGGGCGTGCTGGCGAGTGCCTCACGTATGCTCAGACGGACGGTGAATGCCGTTCGCTACGCAGATATGCGGGGAGACATTGCGGGGAGACATCGCGGGGAGACATCGCGGGGTGGCGCCGGGCGTGAGAGGCGGCGGGAACAACGATGGGCGCGCCCTCGCGTGGCTGCGAAGGCGCGCTCCTGCTGGATGCGCAGTGGATGGGGTGGCGGCGCGGGCCTACTCGGCGGCAGGCTCCGTGGCTGCCTCGGCGGTGGGCGTCGGCGCGGGGCCAGTCGCGGCGGTGGCGCCAGCGGCGGCCTGCTCCGACGAGATGATATTGATCTTGACCTTGGCCTCGTGCTTCGCGCTGACCCGCACCGGCGCCTCGAACGAACCGAGGGCGCGCAGCGGCTCCTTGAGCTGAATGGTGCGCCGGTCGATCGTGAGGCCCTCCTGATCGCGCAGGGCGTTCGCGATGTCCTGCGTCGTCACGGAGCCATAGAGGCGGTCGCCCTGCCCCACGCGCACCGCAAACGTCAGTGTGACATTCGAGAGCTTCTCCGTCAGACCGGAGTGCTGGGCGTCGAGCTTGGCGACGCGGCGCTTGGCGCTCGCCACCTGCTCATTCAGGCTCGTCATCGCCGTCACTGTCGCCGCCGTCACCAGCTTGCGCGGCAACAGATAGTTGCGCGCGTAGCCAGCCGCCACCTCTTTGACTTCGCCCGGCTGACCCAGCCCGGGCACCTCTTGCAGCAGGATAACCTTCATCTGAATCGCTCTTTCGCTCTCTCTGGCGCCCAGCCCGCGCGCCCCCCGCCAGTCGGGGGCATGGGGATGTACGCGCAAGCCTTCGCAGGCGCACAAATACGAGTATACACGGCTGGCGGACGCCCGGCAAGCGCCGCCAGCCTTTCCGGTGGGCGGGGGCGGGTGAACCTGCCCCCCCACTGGAGGTCGGCTACTTCACCTGCGCGGCCACCAGCCCGGAGACGGCGGCCAGCGCCGCGCCCAGCGCGCCGACCTGCTTGCCGCCGCCCTGGGCCATCTCGGGCCTGCCGCCGCCCTTACCGCCCAGCCGGTCGCCGAGGTCCGCCGCCAGCGCCCGGGCGTCCGCCCCGCGCGCGACTGCCGCCGGGTCCGCCATCACGACGAACCGCGCCTGGTCGCCGCTGACCAGCGCCAGCGCCACCACCCCCGGCCCGATCTTTTGCCGCACCATATCGCTCAGCGCGCGAAGGGCCTGATCGTCGGAGACCTGGACGACGGCTGCGACTACCGGCGTATCGCCCACGCGCACGGCCTTGCCCGCCAGCTCCTCCGCCAGCGCCGCCGCCCGCGCGCCCCGCGCCGCCGCCAGTTCTTTGCGCGCCTCGGCCAACTCCTCCTGGAACTGGTCCACGCGGTTCAGCGCCTCGTCGGGCTTCGTCCGCAGACGCGCGCTGATGGTCGTGAGCAGGTCGCTGCGCCCGCGCAGGAACGTATCGGCGGTCACGCCGGTCAGCGCCTCGATCCGGCGGGTATTCGCCGCGATGCTGGTCTCCTGCGTCGTCAGATAGAGACCGATCTGTCCGGTCGCCGCGACGTGGGTACCGCCGCACAGCTCCAGACTCG
This sequence comes from Ktedonobacterales bacterium, assembly GCA_036393135.1. GTDB lineage: Bacteria > Chloroflexota > Ktedonobacteria > Ktedonobacterales > JADMIN01 > JAKAIY01. Next base: position 289 of record DASVWQ010000503.1, on the reverse strand, counting down.
GCCCCATCTCCACCACGCGCACCACGTCGCCATACTTCTCGCCGAAGAGCGCCATCGCGCCGGTCGCCGTCGCCTCTTTGTACGGCATGATCCGCGTCGTCACGGGCAGGTCTTCCAGCACCCACACGCTGACGCGGCGGTCCACCTCGCGCAGCTCCTCGTCCGTCAGCGGGCGGTTGAGGCTGAAGTCGAAGCGGAGCCGGTCTTCGGCCACCAGACTGCCACGCTGGTTGACCTGATCGCCGAAGAGGTCTTTCAGCGCGCGGTGCAGCAGATGCGTCGCGCTGTG
>DASVWQ010000502.1:0-2061 GCA_036393135.1 Ktedonobacterales bacterium | reverse complement strand
CGCCGCTAGTCGTCGTGGCGCTCGCGCTCTGCGCGGCGATACTGCTGGCGCAGGCGCCGGACGCGCAGCCGGGCGGCAAGCGCGGAGAAAGGGCCGCGCCGGATCGGCGTCACCGGCCGATCCGTGGACCCGCGCCACGCTGGCTTCGACGGGGGGCGAAAGCGGTCCCTCCAGCCGACGACGAGCGCCACTACAAAGAGGACCAGGGCGGCCATGCCGATGATCCCGGAGATGAGGCCTGGCGCGCCATCATAAAACGCAAAGCCCGTGGCAACCATCGCGAGGACTACAGCGATGAGGATCAGCAAGTCCACGATGGCGACATGAATCGAGGGAAGCGAGCGGCCACGCGATGGAGCGCGGCGCTTGGGGCGGCCACGGTCGCCAAAGCCGCGATGCGGTTCATCCTCTTCCATCCGGCTGAGGATCTCTTCGATCTCGCGCTGATACCGGTTCGGCATTCTCACGACCCCCTGGAGCCGTTCACGCCAACGACCGCGCATAGGCGGAGCCTGCGGCTGTAACCGTAGTATAGACCAGAGGTTTCATCCAGGGCAAGTCGCCTGGCGCACGGATGCGTCACAATCGCGTCGCAAGTCAGCGTAGACGCCGCGCTCAATGTGGCAGGCTCAGGGCGAGCGAGTGGAGCAGCGCCTCTTTCACCTTGAAGAGCGTGACCAGCTCGACCACCGCCAGCGCCACCGCCAGCGAAAAGACTGGAAAGACCTGCCGCCAGCGCTCGAAGCGTCCGATCAGCGGGCTGAAGCAGAGCATGAAGACCATGTTGACCAGCGTGAGCGCCAGCAACAGCCCCAGCGAGCTGAGAATCGCGATGGGATAGAGCAGCCAGCCCACCTGCGATCCGACCGCCAGGAAGGCCAGCAGCAGCAACGGCAGCGTCACGCCTGCCTGGCCAAAGCTCCGGAACGAGGGCCGCGCGTCCTCCACGCGCCAGAGCAGCCCGTTCGTCACGGGCGCAATGAAGGCGACCATCGCCACGCCCGTCCCCAGCCCGGTCGCCAGCCGCAGCAGGTTGTTCGGCTGGTAGAGGTGTGGCGCGCCAAGATCGAGCAGCAGCGAGTTGAATCCGTCCACGCCCATCAACCCGACCAGCGCCACTAGCGCCACCGCCAGCGGCAGACGCGGCAGACGCGCCGCGCGCACGCGCCCAGCCGCCAGCAGCGTCAGGAACGCCAGCGCGAAGCCGAGGTAGATGCCGGTGTTGCGGGCGCAGAGCGGGAGCTGTTGCCCAGCGGGATAGAAGGAGTGGGTCGGCAATTGTGCGCAAATTCCACCGTCCAGCGCCCGCAGCCGCTCGATCAGCGTCGCGCCGGGAAGGAAGATCAGCGCCGCCAGCGCCACCACATACGCCGCCGCCAGCGCCAGCAGCGCCCACAGCGGCGGCTCCCAGACCCGCCGTCCGCGCTGTATGGGCGCGCCTGCGTCCGCCGTCCGCGCTTCTTCGACTGCCATGCTGGCCCTCCTCGTCTCGTTCCGTGGCGCTCCTCAGCCAGAAGTCTATCGCAGGGTGACGCCCCCGACCAGGCTATTCATCACAAAGAGCCAGTTGAAGAAGATCGCCAGTCCCATGAAGGCCAGCAGCGCGCCGGTGATCCGCTCGATGGTCCGCAGGTGCGGCGTGAGGCGCTTGAGGCGCGGCGCGAGCTGGTCGAAGGCGACGCCCAGCGCCATGAACGGCAGCCCCAGCCCCAGCGAGTAGACCGCTAGCAGCAACACGCCCGCGCCCAGCGAGTGGCCCTGCGCCGCGATGACGAGGATGCTGGCGAGGATCGGCCCGACACACGGCGTCCAGCCCAGCGCGAAGATCAGCCCGATCACCAGCGAGGCGGCATAGCTCGACTCACCCGCGCGCAGCGAGAAGCGGCGCTCCAGGTCGAGGCCGGGAATCTGGATGAGCCCGGCGACCTGCGCGCCCATCAGCACGAGCAGCACGCCGCCGATCTGGCGCAGCGCGAGCTGGTTGGCTGAGAGGAACGAGCCAAGCTCGCTGGCCGTCGCTCCCAATGTAATGAAGGTGATGGTGAAGCCGAGGACAAAGCT
>DASVWQ010000501.1:0-12376 GCA_036393135.1 Ktedonobacterales bacterium | reverse complement strand
CAGATTCTGCCCACCCCGTCAGGGCCATTCAAGCAGGCCGGGGCGCCAGCGCAATCCGCCGAGGCCCGGATTGTCTATGTCGAGGCGCCAGGGCAGCCGGGCGGTTGGCGGCAGGTGGGCTGCTCCATCCTCCTCGCGCTGGCGATTCTTGGCTGCGCGCTCTTCTCGGTGGCTGGCGCGCTGGCCGGACGCGCGCTTGTGGACGCTGGCAATCAGTCCGATGCGGCGACGGGCCTCGTCGTCTCGTTCTGCGGAGCCGAGAGCGCCCAGAACTATGCGCAGGCCTACAGCTACTTCTCGCCAACCTTCAGGAAGCGCATCACGCTCGACCAGTACATCCAGCGGAGCCTGACGATCACGCAGAAGTCGGGGGCCATCGCGCAGTGCGAGATTGATCCCACTAGCACGCCACAGCAGTCAGGCGCGACCTTCACCGTCAATATCGATGTCAGCCGCTCGGACAACTCGGCGACTACTGGCACGATTTATCTGGTGGCGGACGGCCACGGCGGCTGGCTGATCGATAACGTGGCCTCGCCGCTCGGCCTCTTCTGAGGCTGCGCCAGAGACACAGCGGGAGGGTGGGGCGCCACAGTCGCGTCCCACCCTCCCATTGCGCGCGTCGGGCCACTACTCCTCGGCGCGCGCGAGCAACACGGGTACCTCGCTGTGCGCGAGCGCGTAGGTGGCGACGCTACCGAAGAACCAGCGCCCCAGCCCGCCGCGCCCGTGCGTGGCCATGATGATCAGGTCATAGCGCCCATCGGTCGTGGCCTCAGGATGCTTGCCCGCCGCTCGCGCCACGATGGCGCCTGGCGCTGAGCCGATGACCACGTGTGAGACGATCTCCGTCGGCGCGGTCGCCACCCGCAGCAGCGCCTCGCGCAGGTCATGCAGATAGACCTCCGCGTCGCGCACCTGTGAGTGGTCCTCGGCGACGAAGAACAGCGTCAGCGTCCGCAGCGCCCGCGCCTCATCGCCCGCTGGATCGCGCTGGAGCAGCGGCTGAATGACACCGAGTGTCGCCTCGGAGAGCGTTGAGCCATCCAGCGGAGCCAACACCCGCGCGAACGTGACATCATCGGCGCCGCTGTCGGGCGCGAGTGGCGGGACCACGAGCGTCAGCGCGCTCCCCCGCCGCACCACCTCATCCGCCACGCTGCCCAGCACGATACGCTCCATCCCGGCGCGCGCATGAGTCGCTAGCGCCAGGGTATCCGCGCCGGCGTCTGCGCTGAGGGCCAACAACCCCGCCGCCACATCAGTTTCACCGATGACACGCGCCTGTGCGGTCAATCCACCAGCGCGCAGGCGGTCGCGCGCGGCGAGCGTCGACAGCCGGAGCGCACGCGCCTCGCCGGTCTGATCGCCGTCCATCGCTTCGATCGCTTCGATCACGCCGCTCGCGCCGCTCTCCGGATGCGCGCAGCTCCCCAGCGTCAGCGCGCATCCGGTCAGCCGCGCCAGCGCCGCCGCGTAGGGTATGGCGCGCTCGGCGAAGACGCTGCCGTCGAGCGCCACCAGCGTCGAGCGGATGGGCTGCGGGTCGGGCAGCAGCCGCGCCAGACTGTGCGGCGGGGCGAGCGGCGCGGTCGGCGCCAGCGCGGTTTGCTGGGGCTGCTGTGCGGCCAGCGCCTGCTCAGCCTTCCGCCGCTCCTGCGCCTCGCGCGTCATGCGTTCGCTCAGGCGGCGCGTTTCCTCCTCGACACGGCCCCGCGCGCCAGAAATCGCCTCGCCTTGCTGGGGCTGGCTGGCCTCCTGGCGGCGCGCGTCCTCGCGAATCCGCGCCGCCTCCATCTCCGAGAGCGACGCCGATGACATGGGCGGCGTGGCCTCGGTCTGCCCGGAATCCTGTCCAGGGTCCCGTTGCTGATCTGACATCGTGACGCTCCTCTCGTTCAAGGTCGGGGAGCGCATGCTCCTCCTCGCCAGCCTATCGCACGCCGCGCGCCAAGTGACAATGGGTGGCCCACCCCTACGTGGAGACGGGCCACCCATGCGCCTAGTGGATGGTAACGTCGATCTGGCGGGGCTTCGCGACCTCTGACTTGGGGACGGTCAGCTTCAGTACGCCATGCTCGTAGTGCGCGCTGATCTTGGCTGGATCGATCGGGCTGGCAAGCGTTACCGCGCGGAACAACTCGCCCTCGTGCCGCTCGCGCCGTACCCAGGCGCCCTTCTCACCTTCGCGTGTCTCGCGCTTCGTCGCGGCGCGAATCGTGATGGTGTCCTCGGTCGCGCTGACCTTGAGGTCCTCTGGCTTCACGCCCGGCATCGAGACGTCGATGGTGTATCCACTCTCTGTCTCATAGACATCCAGCGGCAGGGTCTTCATCAGCATCGGATCGAAGCGCGCCGGGCTGATGAAGCTGTCTTCGAGCAGGCGGTTCATCGCCTCGCGCAGCGGCGTCATCATGCCAAACGGCTCCCATACTGTCACTTCGTTCGGGTCCTTGGCCATAGCTCTCTCGCCATCCTTTCCGGGGCCGCGCTGGCCCGCTGAAAACGCGCCGCAGCGCGCGTCGCCGCGCTCCCATGCGCCACGACACGCGCCGCGAACACCCGCAGGGTACGCGCCATGTCTCACGGCGCGGTCACGATTTCCAGCGCTGGCGTCACGTTCGCCAAACAGGGGCGCCGCACTTCCGCTAGCTGCCCGAGAGGCAGAGATTCATGCCGCTCAGATCATCGAAGCAGCTTCCCTGCGCGTTCAGGATGACGACCTTCTGGATGTTGGAGAACTGGAGCAGGGTCGCGGTGGCCGTGGCCGACGCCCGCGCGCCCGCGAGATCGCCCGGGAGCTGGGTCTGCTTGCAGAGCTGCAGGGTCGCCACGCCCGTCGCCGGAGTTGGGCCGCGGTGGTCCAGTGTGATCTTGAACGTCGGGCCGCCGCAGTTGGAGGAGCCGCTGAAGATGCCTGCCCACGGAGTATAGTAGCCCGCCGACTGCTCGGCGGCGGTTGGCCCGGCGAAGAGTTGGCCAATCGCGTAGGTCGCGACGCCCAGTGTCGGCGAGACCCGCGAGACCGCGAAGGTCTTGGTCGGTGTGTTGTCGGAATCGGGGTGTTTGCTAAAGTAGACCTTGACGGGATAACTGCTGGGCGTGTTCGTCGCCGTGGGCGCCGGGGTATGCGTGACGGTCGCGGTTGGCGCAGGCGTTGCGGTGGGTGTCGCGCCGCCCGTCGTCGCGCCCGCGCAGGCTGTCAGCAGCGGCGCCAGTAGCAGCGCCGCGCTCCACCGCGTCAGCGCTCGCATCCTGTTCATGGAATGCTTCCCTCCTTCGTCGACCAGTCACGCGCCGATGTGGCAAGCGTCCTGGCCGTGGTCCCGGCGCGCCATCCGCGCCGGGTATGATGCCAGCGTCTTCTATGACTGTCTGTCTATCATGTCGGCCAGACATGGGCTGCGATGCGCGTCACATCTCCGCCCATGCCCGCCGGGAATTGAGCCAAATGGATGACGCGGATGTGGTTGAGTTGGCGCGGCCCACCCCGGTCGCGGACATCACTGAACGCTCGTGGATGGGTCGCGCGTCGTCAATGGCCGTACACAGCGGCTGCGGGGCTATTGGGCGGCGCGGGTGTGTGGGCGGGTGAGCAGGAGCGGCGTGTGCGCGTTGTGCAGAACCTCATCGGCCACGCTGCCAAAGGCCCAGCGGGTCGCGCCCGATTCACCATGGGTCGCCATGATGATGAGGTCGTGGCCCCCCGCTTCCTCCAGAATCTGTTGGGCTGGCGCGCCCCACACCACCAGCGTCTCAACTTGCCCGCGCAGCGCCTCCATTTCGCGCTCGATCCGCTCGCGGGTCGCCGCCAGCGATTGCCGCGCGCCATCCGCCGCGCCGCTCCGCGCGTCTGGATCGACCACGCGCAGCAGCGTCACCCGCTTCACCAGCGTACCCGCCAGGCTGGCGAGTGTCGGCAGCGCTACCTCGCTCATCGCCGAGCCGTCCAGCGGGAGCAGCGCGTCGGCCAGCGGCGGGCGCTCCGCCAGGCGGCCACGCGCGCGCACCAGCAGTGTCGGGCACTGGCCATGTCGCACCACCTGGTCGGCCACGCTGCCCAGCGTCGCCCGCGCCACGCCGCTGCGTCCGTGGGTCGCCATCACCACCATCGCGGCATGTTCGCGGCTACACACTTCCAGCAGGTTCGCGGGCGAGACCGCGAAGTCCACGCTGGCCCGCGCCGCCAGTCCGCGCTGGCCCAGCCACGCCACCGCTCGCGCGGTCTGCGACTTCGCGTCGGTTTCCTCAGCCGCCATCAGGTCGGCGTAGACCTGTGGCGCCACGAGATAGCCTGAGGCGGCGGAAGTCCAGTGGGTCCGCTCGACAATGCGCGCGACCACTGGCGCAGCGCCCAGCGCGCCCGCAATCTCCGCCAGATATGGCAGCGCGAACTCCGACATCTCGGAGCCGTCCAGCGGTGTCAGGATGACCGGACCGCTCGCCTGTGCAGATGACATGGACCCTCGTTCCCTTCTCTACGCCCGCGTCCTATGGCTGGGGCGCCTCTACCTCATCGCTGGCCGGAGGATGTTCCCAGGCTCCCGCGAGCGCCCGCGCCGGAATCACCAGCATGGGGACGCGCGCCCGGTTCAGCGCCTCCAGCGCGATGTGACTGACACGCTGCGAGCCGGGGCCACTCTTGCCGCGCGCCGTCAGCACAATGGCCGCCGCCCGGCGTCCCTCAGCCGCGAAGAGTAACTGATCGACTGGCGCGCCTGTGACAACCTGCGCATCCACGGTGAGGTCAGGCGCCGCCGCCCGTAGCCGCCGTCGCGCCGCCCGCACATAGGCCCACCCCTCCGCCTCCTCCGCTGGCGACAGCACCGGCGCCGCCACATAGATCAGCGCCAGGGAGCCATGCAGCAGGCGCGCCAGATCGACCGCGTAGGGCAGCGCGCGTTCCGCCAGCTCCGAGCCATCGAGCGCGACCACGATGGCCGCGCCCTCCGCCATGAACAGCGCGGGCCGCGCGTCGTTAGGGTCAGCCTCTGGCAGCGTCAGCACAGGCGAGGGCGCGGCGGACGCGAGGCGCGCGGTCATCCGCCGCCCCGGAAGGATGCGTGGCCCCACCCGGCGCGAAGCCATGACGATCAGTGTCGCATGTTGCAGCTCCGCCGTCTCGATGATCTGGCGCTCTGGCGAGCCGTCGTGTAGCAGGTAGTGCGCCGCCAGGCCTTGCTCGCGCAGGATCCGCGTTTCCTCGGCCAGGTCGACGTCGCGCGCGGTGGGGCTAGCGTCCGCCAGCGCGGTGGCCCGCACACGGAGCGCGATGAGTGAGCCGCCCGTCCGCTCGGCGAGGGCGCGGGCAGCCGCCATCACCTGGACCGCGCGTGTGGAGTCATCCACTGCGGCGAGGATGCGGGTGAACATGGCTCAACTCCTTTCGCGCCCTTTCGCGCCCGCTGCGCGTGGCTACCAGGTGGCGTGTGGCGCGTGCGCGGGTGGCAGGCTCGCGCGCCGCGCCCGCGCACGCCGCACGATCACCGTCACGGCTCCACTGGCGATGGCGCTGGCGATCAGCGAGATGGCGATGATGGTCGCCGTGCGGCGCATCCGCTGCTGGGGTGTCTCTTCCGCTTGCTCAGGCGCGGCGGACTCCGGCGTCGGCTCGGCGACGGGCAATGTGTCGCGCCGCCGCCCCAGGCGGGTAATCCGTGGCGCAACTGGTGATGACATGGCGTCCCTCCTTGTGAATGTGGAATATGCGCGCGGTCCGGGAGCGCGAGCGCTGGTCAGGTAGCGACACATCTCCGCTCATAAGCGGCGCTGTCTGGATGTCGGCGGGCGGCGATTGGGCCGGACCGCGACAGAGCCAGCGACAATCGAATCTTGCGCTACTACTGTCGGCGTCGCGCCCTCAGGAGGCGCGTCCCACATTCAGAGCGTAGGCCTGCGCGCTCACAGCGGCGTCACACGCTTTGCGCGGCGCGTCTCGAACCGCTCTCGCCAATCGCATGCCAATTCGCGGGGCGCATTAGCCGAGCGCGCCGCCGACCAGCCGGCCCAGGCCAAAGGTGATGAGCGCAGCGGCCACCCCCATGACGATCTGGCGCCCGGAGGCCTTCCAGAGCGGCACGCCCGTAGTTAGCGTGATGCCCGCGCCGATCAGTCCCAGCCCGATGACGCTCAGGCCGATGCTGAGGGCGACGGCGGCCCAGCCACCAAGGAAGGTGAAGGGAATGACCGGCACGATGGCGCCGATGGCGAAGAGCAGGAACGAGGCGATGGCGGCCTGCCAGGCCGAGCCGCCCAGCTCCTGCGGGTCGATGCCCAGCTCCTCGCGGGCGAGCGTGTCCAGCGCGGTGGCGGGATCGGCCAGCAGGCGCGTTGCCAGCTCATCGGCGGCGGCGGGCGTCAGTCCTTTCGCCTGGTAGATGAGCGACAGCTCCTCGTGCTCCTCCTCTGGCGCCTGCTCCAGCTCCTCGCGCTCGACATCGATCTGCTTGGTGTACAGCTCGCGGGCGCTCTGCACCGAGAGCCACTCGCCAATCGACATCGAGAGAGCGCCAGCCAGCAGCCCCGCCAGGCCCGTTAGCAGGATCTGGTGCGGCTGGAGTGACGCCCCCGCGACGCCCATCACCAGGCTCAGGTTTGAGGTCAGCCCGTCGCTGGAGCCGAGCACCGCCGCCCGCAGCGCGTTGCCGCCCGACGTGCCGCGATGCCGCCCCTCCAGTTGCGCCAGCGTCGAGCCAGCGACGCCGCCCTTGGTCGTCCGCAGCAGGTAGTTGAAGACGCGCTCGTGCGAGCGCTCATCCGCTGGCATGCCCGCCGCCCGCGCTTCGGGCTGCGTAGCGTAGGCGTGGCTGGCGCCGCGCTCCGAGGATGCCATCAGCGGCAGGACAGTCCCCACGCCGAGGCGCCGCGCCATCCAGAGCAGCATCCGCACGCGGGTCGATGGTTTGTCGGGCGGGACGGGCTGCTGGGCCGCCGTCAGCCGCTCGGCCCAGACGCTCGCGTGGCGCGCCTCCACCTCCGACATACGGCGATAGACCTCCGCCAGATGCGGGTCGCTCTCGATCTTCGCCAGGCCCTGGTAGAGCGCCGACGATTCGCGCTCATCCTTCAGGTTGAAGAGATAGCGTTTGTAGTCGTTCGGGGTGGTCGTCGTCGCCATATCGCCCTCCCTGTCGCCTTTGCCGCGCCTTCACCTGCTGGACTATACCGCAAGAAGCGGGCGCGTCGGCGCGTCACGCCATCGTTGGCGCAGCGCGGCGGGCCTGCGCTCACCGGTTGCAGGCCCGCCACAGCTCACCCATCGGGATCGCTAGACCAGCCCCTGTGGCACGATATGCCAGTAGGCCTTATTGAAGAGCTGCTTCTCCATATGGTAGAGAAGGCTCGGTCTGGGCGGTTGCGGTGGATGGTTGTAGTTGAACACCAGTTGCGTCGCCTGGTTCTCGCCGGTCTCCAGGAAGCACATCACCTCACCGTCGTACTCGGCGTGCTTCGGGTCTGGCTCTTCGCCACGGGTGAGCGCGACAAGCCGCGCCGCCAGAACTTTGGCCTCGAAGTGCGCCGCCGAGCCGCTCTTGGAGACCGGCAAGTCAGTCGCGTCACCGATCGCGTAGATGTGCGGATACTTCTTCACCGCCAGGGTGGCGCGGTCAGTCGCCAGCCAGCCCTGTGGATCACCCAGGTCGCTGGCCTCGACCACCCGCGCGCCCCGATGGGGCGGGATGAGCACGAGCAGATCGAAGGGGACATCCTCGCCTTCGAGCGAGCGGATGATGTGGTGTTCGCCATCCAGTTCGTCGGCGTTGAAGAACAGGCGGGTCTTCACGCCGCGTTGCTCCAGCAGCGGCGCCGCGACATCGGCCACTGGCTCGATGGGGAAGACACGCGGCAGCGGGAAGAGATATTCGATCTCCGTCCGCTGACGCAAATGCTTCCGTCGCAGCCACTCATCCAGCAGGAAGGTGAACTCCAGCGGCGCTGGCGGGCAGCGGTAGGGAATGCCGCCCACCGCGACGACGATGCGCCCGCCCTGGAATTCGCGCAGCGCCTCCTGCAGGGCGACCGCGCCCTCGGCGCTGTAGAACTCGTGGTAGGCGTCCGCCGACTCGACCATCCCGGTGAGGTCCTGAGGCGCCAGCCGCGCGCCAGTCGCCAGCGCCAACTCATCGTAGGGGTAGGTCGTGGTCGCCACCTCGCCGTTCCCCGCGACGCGCCGCACGGTCAGTTCCTGGTTCACCGGATCGACTCTGGTGACCTCACCGATGACGAGCCGCACATGTCGATTGAGCAACGAGGACTCAGGGCGCGCGAAGCTGTTGCGGGCGACTGGCTCATCGCTGAACGGAATGTAGAGCCAGGCGGGCATGTAGACGTGAGCGCCCACGCTGTCGATCAGCGTGACCTCCGCCTCTTCCGGGCTGAGTCGGCGGGCGAGCAGGTTTGCGACAATCGTCCCGCCAACGCCGCCGCCGACAATGACTATGCGCCGTGTCATGGCCGACTCTCCTTCATACTCAGCGCAGCTTGCGCGCCACGAAGCGTGTGCAATCGGCCTCTGGATAGGCGCCGATCAACTCGTGGCCAGCTTTTTGCAGCCACGCGGGAATGTCTTTCGCTGAGCCGGGATCACTCGACCGCACGGCAATCACCCCGCCAACCGGTAGCGTCTTGATCCCACGGATCAGCTCCATCAGTGGCCCCGGACAAAAGCTGCCACGCGCATCGATCTCGACATCGGCGTGGACTTCAGATGTTGTGGACATTGCTGTTACCTTTCCCTATGCATGACTGCTCATCAGGCGGCCAGTCGTGGCCCGCTAGATGAACAGCGTGATGCGCCCCTCTTTCGCGCGCTCGACAAACGCGGCCACCCCGGTCACGTCGTCGACGATTGGCTCCAGGTCGCTGAGATGCAGACCGAACAGCTCCATCGTCATGCTGCAGGCGTAGATCTTCACGTCGCCAACCTCTTTGGCGCCGAGCAGATTGTCCATCCACGATGGCGCCTTCTTGGCCTGCATCGCCTCCATCATGACGGGGCCGTATTCCTCGAAATCCTTGCTGACGCGGGTGTTGGTCTTGTAGTCGCCCTTGCGGAAGGCCATCATGCCCCAGGTGGTGAGGAATAGCTCGACCTCAAGCCCCATCGCCGCAGCGCCCGTCGCGAGGATGGACGCGGCCATGAGTTTATCCACCGTCCCAGAGAAGACGACCAGGGACATGCGCTCTGCTGTCTGTGACATGGAAATCGCTCCCTTGCGTTGTGGCCGCCTGTGTGGCCACCAGATGACGGGGCGTTGCGCCGCATATCAGCATGTGGGCGTCTGCTCCGCCGCTCTGAACGGTAGCGCCAGGGCTGTACAGGCGCGTCTCAAATCGGGCCGGACTTCTCACACCCTTGTCTCAGAGGGGCGCCAGTGGCTTTGGCCGGTTCGGATGCCGGAATTTGGACAAATCTGGACACATGAAAGCGCCGCCAGCGCATCGAATGGTGCGCTGGCGGCGCTGACGCCGCGTTAAGCAGGGCGCCGTGGCCGTGGCTGTGGGAGTGAGCGCGCGACCACGACGCTTGACCCTATTGGGCGGGAAGCTCCGGGCCACTCTCCGGAGTCATCGAGGTGAGGGGAAGGATGTCCTCCTCCCACTCCTGGCGCCGCGAGTTGATGTCAACCGCGTGCGCAGCGCGGAAAATGCTCTCCGCGACTGGCAGCCGATCCTCATTCGCGCGCACCGCGACGATCAGGTTGCCGCGCTTGACGCCCTCCACCAGCACCTTCGCCTCATGCTCTGGCAGACCGAGCGAGACCAGGCCACCGAGCAGACCACCGGCGATGCCGCCAGCCGCCAGACCCAGCACCATCGCGCCCACCCAGGTCAGGAACTCACCGGCGGCGACAATCGTGCCGATGCCTGGGATGACAATCGCGCCAAGGCCGATCAGCAGCCCGGCGACGCCACCGGTCGTGGCGCCGGTAATGGCGCCGATCTCCGCGCCGGTGGTGATGTCGAGGCCGCTCTCCTTGAGCACCTCGCGCCGGGCGACGACACTCACGTCGCTCTTGGTGAAACCGCGCTTCTCCAGTTCTGTCAACGCTGTGTCGACGTCGCTGGTGTTCTCGAACATGCCGACAATCGTCTTCATGTCCTCGTCTCCTTCCACCCGATGATCCGGGACATCGCCGCGGATCGATCGTCCTACCTCGTTACCGAACGACACGCTGCCCCTCCGAGGGGTATGCGCTGAGCGCAGCATCCACCCCGCGAATCACATGCCAAGCACAGTTGTGGGTCGGACTCTCACAGCATGCTCAAGAAAATTGTGATGGCCATTGGCGCCGGAACGCAGCGAGAGCCTCGGCAAACCGCTTGCCGAGGCTCTCCTGATGGCGTCCGAGATGGCGTCGCGTCGCCTACGCGCCTTTCGTCGCGAGCATGCGCTCCAGGGCGATTTTAGCCCAGCGCGCTGTCTCCTCGTCCACGCTGACCTGGTTCACCACACGCCCGGCCACCAGCTCCTCCAGGACCCAGGCGAGGTAGGCGGGATGGATGCGGTACATGGTGGAGCAAGGGCAGACGATGGGGTCGAGGCAGAAGATCGTCTTGTCGGGATGCTCCCGCGCGAGACGCCTGACCAGATTGATTTCGGTGCCGATGGCCCAGACACTGCCAGCAGGCGACTTTTCCACCGCGCGGATGATGTACTCGGTCGAGCCGTTCTCGTCGGCTGCGGCGACCACCTCGTGGCTGCACTCCGGATGCACGACCACCCGCAGGCCGGGATAGCGGGCGCGGGCCTCTTCGATCTGCTCCACGCTGAAGCGCTGATGGGTCGAGCACCAACCCTTCCAGAGAATCACCTGCGCCTTGACCAGTGTCTCTTCGTCCGCGACGCCGCCGAAGTCCTGGCGCTGGTTCCAGACGATGATGCGCTCTGGAGCGATATCCATCTTCAGGGCGGTGTTGCGCCCCAGATGCTCATCGGGGAAGAACAGCACCCGCTTGCCGCGCGCGAAGGCCCAGCGCAGCACCTGCTCGGCGTTGGACGAGGTGCAGACGATGCCGCCGTTGCGCCCGCAGAACGCTTTCAGGTTGGCGGCGGAGTTCATGTAGGTGACGGGGATGATCGGCTGCGGCGCGCCGTCCGCGTGGGCCGTCCACTCATCGCGGTAGAGGTCGTCGAGGATGCCCCACAGCTCCTCGACCTCGGCGATGTTGGCCATGTCGGCCATTGAGCAGCCCGCCGCCGGATTCGGCAAGATCACCTTCTGGCGCGGCTCGCTGAGGATGTCGGCGCTCTCGGCCATGAAGTGGACGCCGCAGAAGAGGATGTACTCGGCCTCTTTTTTCGTCGCGGCGAACTGGGCCAGCTTGAACGAATCACCGCGCGCGTCGGCGTACTTGATGATCTCGTCGCGCTGGTAGTGGTGGCCCAGAATCACCACCCGCTCGCCCAGTGTCGCCCGCGCCCGCGCGATGCGCTCGTCCAGCTCTTCCTGGCTCATGACGGCATACTCGCGCGGAATCTGGTCGGCGCGCTCGGCGCCCGCGTGACGCGGCTGATACATCTTCAGCGCGTCCGTCTGACGTTCGCGCCACTCCGTCAGCACAGGCAACGTCTGGCTTTCCTGGCTCTCCTCGCAGCCCACTACGAGCGGCTGCTCCGCCGTCTCGCTCGCGGGCGTGGTCGTAGGGGTCATTTTGGTCGCCATAGGGCTATCGCGCTCCTCGTCGCGCAGGCTTCTCCGCGCGGCTGGCTGTGGGAAGTCGCCCTCCCGCAGCGATAGAGATTCACGTTGTTTCGCGTATCACTCGCTCGCACGCTCGCTAGCGCGCGTCAAACTCCAGGGAGACATCGAAGACAGGCGCCGAGTGGGTCAGCGCGCCGAGCGAGATCAGGTCCACGCCCGTCGCCGCGACCTCGGCCAGCCGCTCCGGGTCGGGGCCGATATTGCCCGACGCCTCGATCACCACACGCGGGTCCTGCGCGCGGATCAACGCGACCGCCGCGCGCATCGCCTCGACGGGCATGTTGTCCAGCAGGATCGCGTCGACGCCGATGGCCAGCGCGTCGCGCACCTGGGCTTCGTCCTCGCACTCCACCTCGATCTTGATGAGATGCGAGGCGTGGGTTCGCGCCCGCTCGACCGCCGCTGTCAGGCTGCCCGCCGCCGCGATATGGTTGTCCTTGATGAGAATGCCGTCATCCAGGCCGGAGCGATGGTTCGCCGCCCCGCCCATCCGCACGGCGTACTTCTCCAGCGCGCGCAGGCCGGGCGTTGTCTTGCGCGTATCGATGACCTTCGCGCCGGTTCCCGCCGTCGCCGCCGCGCAGCGCGCCGCCAGCGTCGCCACGCCAGAGAGCCGCCCCAGGAAGTTGAGCGCCGTCCGCTCCGCCGTCAGGATCGCGCGGGCGTCGCCC
>DASVWQ010000500.1:0-5394 GCA_036393135.1 Ktedonobacterales bacterium | reverse complement strand
TGGAGATCAAGCGAAGGCTCACCGCATGACGTTATCTCCGATCACCCAGACGCCAGAGCGCGCCACCGGCGCCCAAACGTCTGGGCGAGGCTTCTTTGCGCGTCTCCCGCTGTATACCTGGCTGGGGCTTGCGCTCAACCTCTTCGCCTGGGCGTCCTCGTGGGGGCGGCTCGGCTTCTGGTGGCCCTACACCTTTTTTCCCCTCTGGCTGGGCTTCATCCTTACCCTGGACGGCCTGAACGTCGCCGTCAGCGGCACATCGCCGCTCCAGCGAAGCTGGAAGCGCTTCGTCGCCCTCTTTCTCTTCTCCAGCCCCTTCTGGTGGGCGTTTGAGGGACTGAATGTGCCGGTTCAGAACTGGCGCTACATCTACGATCACCACTATTCGCCGCTGAGCAACTTCTTCTGGACCTCGCTCGACTTCAGCACTGTGCTGCCCGCTGTGATGGAGATGGTCGAGCTATTCGCGGCGATACCGGGGCTGCGGCCCAGGCTGGCGGCGGCGAAGATCGGCCCGCGCCTGCCAGTGATCGTATCGCTGCTGCTGGTCGCGGTGGGCGTGGCGATGGTGCGCGCGGCGTTCGTCAACCCGACGCAGGCCTTCCCGTTCGTCTGGCTCTGCCTGATCTTCCTGCTCGACCCGATCAACAACCTCTTCCGGCGCAAATCGGTCGCGGCGCACCTGGCCTCAGGCGACTGGCGCTTCTTCGTCACGCTGCCGCTGGCGACGCTGGTCTGTGGCTTCTTCTGGGAGATGTGGAATTCGCAGGCGCTGCCGGGCTGGAAGTACACCGTCCCCTACATCAACGCGCCGCCGTACCTCTTTGGCGGGCCGGTTCCGCACCTCTTCGAGATGCCGCTGCTGGGCTATCTGGGCTATCTGCCCTTCGGCTTCGAGCTGTTCGCGATGTACCAGTTCGCGCTGCTGCTGCTGCGGATGCGGCGCGACAACCTGGCGGTGTGAGAGCGCGCCACTCAGGCGTCTGGCTGCCCGGCGCGATAGCATGAGTCGCAGAGGCCGAAGATCGCCAGGTGGCGTGGGCGCGCGTGGAAGCCATAGACGCGCAGGGCGTCCTCGCGCAGACCGGTGAGCAGGCTCTCGTCCATCTCGATCACGGCGCCGCAACGCTCGCAGGCCAGGTGATGGTGCGGTGAGTCGCCAACCAGTTCATAATAGGCGGCGCCACCACCGAGATTGGTCTGCGCGACCAGCCCGACCGAGACCAACACATCGAGCGCGCGATAGACAGTGGCGAGGTTCAGCGCGGGGTAGCGGCGCGAGACCCAGCGCATGACCTCCTCGGCGGTGGTGTGGCCGCCGATCAGTTGCAGCGCCTGGAGGACAAAGAGGCGCTGCGGCGTGACACGCACACCAAGCCGCCGCAGCCGCTCGGTATAATCTTCGTGCGCGTCTTCGCGCGCGTCCGCGCGCGACTGGTCGCTGGTGGCGCCAGACACGCTCGTTACCGGGTCATCGCTGGCCATACTGGCTCCCTCGCAGGCGCAGACGTAGGGGATATGTCGCTATGGCGGGCGCGCCTCGTGACAGGGCCGCGATCCGCCTGTTTCAAAGCATATCACGTCACGCCAGTGCGGCAGGTGGACAAGCCGCAAGCAGAGCGGGAGGGGATGGCGGAGATGACGCAGGCGGTGGACTCTGGGCGCATCTCGCAGTCGCGGCTGCGTGGCGCGCTGGCCCGCATCATTCGGCTGAAGGTGGCGCTCGGGCTGTTGACACTGCCCGCTTCGTGATCTGGTGGCGAGAAGTGGCGACGGTCACAGGCCTGGTGGGCCAGTCGGGCGCGGTTGTGTGATAGACTGGCGACTGATTGCAGGGAGCAGGAGAGCATGCGTGTCGTCTATCTCTTATCGCGCGAGTCGGCGGCGTTGGAGACGCTGACCGACCCATTGGCGCTGGCCGTGAGCGACTGGGACGGCGCGCACCGCGAGCATCTGGCGCTGGCGCGGCGGACGGCGGAGGCGGCGATGTGGCAGGACGCGCAGGCGGTGGCGCTGCTACTGTGGCCCTCGCCCACTGGCGGCGACAACACGCCCGCCGCCCGGCTGACCACGCTGGAGGAGCGCATCGCCCGACTGGAGGCGTTCGGCGTCTTCGAGACACTGCTGGTCGCGCCGACACCGCCAGAGGCGCCCGACGCGGACGCGGCGCTGGCCTGGCTGCGCGGGCTGGGCGAGCTACGCGCGCTGCTGACCGAGGCGCGGCCACGCGAGGCGCTGGCGCGGCTGTGGCCCGCCGGACTGGCCGAGGCGGCGCGGGCGGCAGGCATCGCCGTGGAGCAGGAGGGCGACGCCAGCGGCGAGAGCGAGCGCATTCGCGGGCTGGTGGAGGCCGGACGGATGCGCGAGGCAACGGCGGCGCTTGGCTATGCGTATACGCTAACGGGCGAGGTCGTCGGCGGCGACCGGCGCGGACGGCTGCTCGGCTTCCCGACGGCCAATCTGCGCGCGGAGCCATCGAAGCTGACGCCCGGCGACGGCATCTATGCCGCGTGGGCCTGGCTGCCCGGCGACCGGACGGCCTGGCCAGCGGCCATCAGTGTCGGCGTGCGTCCCACCTTCGGGCAGGGCGCGCGGCGTCAGGTGGAGGCGCACCTGCTCGATGTGACGATGGATCTGTATGGCCTCCAGCTTCGGCTGGCCTTCGTGGACTGGCTGCGCGCCGAACTGCGCTTCGAGAGTGTCGAGGCGCTGATCGAGCAAATGAACGCTGACCGTGAACATTCCCGCCGCATCCTGCGCGCCGAGACGACGGACGCGGACTGAGACGAGCGCCTGGAGTAGAAAGCAAGATGGGGGTCTTCAGTAAATTCGACGCGCTCGTGCGTGGCGTCGTGGAGGGAGCCGCAAATCTCATTGTACCGGCGCGCCTCCAGGAGCAGGAAGTGCTCGACGCGCTGCGCCAGTTCATGGATGAGCATCTGCAAGACGACCTGAGCGGACGCCAGATCGCGCCGCACCGGCTCGTCGCTCGTCTCAATCCCGCCGACCGGGACCGATTGACCCGCAGGACGCCTGCGCTGGATGAGCGGCTGGCGCTGGACCTGCGACGGATCGCCAACGCGCAGCGCTACCTGCTGACGGGCGCCCTCCAGGTCTACCTCAACGCTGACCCCAAGATTCCGGCGGGGCGTGTGGTCTGCGAAGAATTGCCCGACAACGCGCTCGCTGCCGACCCCATCAACGGCGGCGACTCGACGATGACGATTGACGCGAGCGCCGTGCCGCAACCCCAGGCGCCTACCCAGATTCCGCCCGCCTGGCTGACCCTGCTGGAGCCGTCGCGCGGGCAGCCCATGCTGCTGAATCGCCCCGAAATTCACATCGGGCGCCATAATACCAACGACATCATCATCAATGAGCGGCGGGTCTCGCGCTTCCATGCTGAGGTCCGGTTTGATCGCGGCCAGTTCATGCTGCGCGACCTGAGCAGCGTCAACGGCGTACTGCTCAATGGCGCGCCCATCCGCCGCGATGTGGCGTTGCAGGACCGCGACATTGTTGGGATCTGCGGCTACAAATTCATCTTCCAGCGGAGGTAGCGAACCGAATGGACTATCAGACGCTGCTCGTGCTGCGCATCCTGATCGTGGTGGCGCTCTATTTTCTGGTGCTCCAGGTCGTTTTCGTGGCGCGCCGGGAACTGCGCCAGGAGGTCAAGGCCGCCGCACGCGGCCAGACCCACTCCTATGAGGTCATCGGCCACCTGAAGGTGATCGACCCTGGCTCGGCGCCGCTGCAGAATGGCCAGGAGTTCGAGATCGAGCCGATCACGACGATTGGACGCGCCAAGACGAACAATATCCCGGTCGAGAGCGGCTTCGCCTCCGTGGACCATGCGCGCATCACCTATCGCGAAGGCTCGCTGTGGGTGGAGGACACCAACAGCCACAACGGTGTCTTCGTGGATGGGCGCAGGCTGGAGAAACAGAAGCCCTACGCGGTCAGCCCCGGCTCGATCCTGCAGATCGGTGATACGCGCTTTCGGTTCACCACCTGAGCGCGGCGGATGAAGCGGGCAAACGACGACGCGCGAAGGCGCGACACAGGCGAGCGAGGGTAGACATGACGAACGCGGGAACGCCGCAGACGGGCGCGGGCGCCGCAGTGGGGCCGCGGGCGAGGCCGTGGCCACAACCAGCGGGCAGACGGCGCGCGAGCTGGCGCGGAACGGAACTCTGGCTGATGCTCTTCCCCGCGCTCTTCCTGCTCTTTGGCCTGACCATCCTGCTGATCGTGAATGGTCAGCACATCGACCTCGCGGCGCGGACCCTGCCGCCATTGCAGGCGTTCCTGCCAGTAATCGGTCTGATGCTGGCGCTGCTGGGCGCACACTTCGCGCTGGTTTTCATCGCGCCGGACGCCGACCAGACCCTGCTGCCCATCGCCGGTATGCTCTCCGCGATCGGCGTGTTGATGGCGACACGGCTGGGGCCAGACCTCAACCAGATCAATCTTGGCTCGAAGCAGCTCCTGTACGTCATCTTGGGGCTGGCGCTGTGTGTTTTCACCGTCTGGATCACGAGCAATCTGACCGTGCTGCGCCGCAATGGCTTCGCCTGGGCGGCGATAGGCGCGGCGCTGGTCGCCGTCACCATCATCCATGCGGGCAGCTTCGACCCCACAGCGCCGAGCCGCGACGTGCTGAGCATTGGCGGCGGCGCGCTCTCGTTCCAGCCGTCGGAGTTGTTCAAGATCTGTCTGGTGATCTTCTTTGCGGGCTATCTGGCCGATAACATCCAGGTACTCTCGGAGGGCGGCTATCGCTGGTGGCGCATCACGCTCCCGCCGGTCAAGAACCTGGTTCCGTTGCTCATCATCCTGGGGCTGGCGCTGGCGATTGTCGTCTTCGCCCGCGAACTGGGTCTCGCCGTGCTGATTCTGGGCGTCTTCCTGGCGATGCTCTACGCGGCCAGCAGCCGCCTCAGCTACATCGTGCTGCTGGGCGGCATCTTCACCGTCGGCGCCATCGCCATCTTCAACATCTTCACCTATGCCCGCGACCGCGTGTCTCTGCTGACGCAGGCCTTCGACCTGCACGTCTATTATGGCAGCCCGCCGCTGAGCAGCTATCAGATTGTGCAGGGGCTGGTGGCGTTCGGCTCTGGCGGCGTCTTTGGCCAGGGGCTGGGGCTGGGGCATCCGACTTTCGTGCCAGCGGCGACCACCGACTACGTGGCCGCCGCCTTCGCCGAGGAGTTCGGCTTTGCGGGACTGCTGGCGCTGATTGCTATCTTCATGCTGCTGATCTATCGCGGGATGCGCATCGCGACGCGCTCGACGGTTCCCTTCAATCAGCTCATGGCGCTGGGGCTGACGGCGGTGTTTGGCCTGCAAGCGGTGGTGATCCTGGCGGGCGACCTGAAGCTGATGCCG